>JAJDZJ010000239.1 GCA_022824685.1 Caldilineaceae bacterium | reverse complement strand
AGGCCCTCAGTCGGCGAGATAAGTTAAATTCTCCGTCTACGTGCCATCTTTCGTACATTTCCCTGTGTCTTACCCCGACCTGGAAGAGTATTCGGCTGCATTTCGATGTTCTGACCCAATTTAGATGCAATCGCCCTGATCTACTCCCGCCAGACCGGCCTCGTACGCGAAGAGCCCTGTCCCCTAGGGGAGCGAAGGCCGCCGGCCTGGTCCGCGCTCCCACGGTAGGATTCAGCCCGGATTTTCCACACCTGGCAATGGTTGACGTCGTTGATTCGAGTACGCAGCCAGGGTTCGAGCCTCTCTTCAGACGTGCTTGTTGTGATCACCGTTGGTAGATGGGCCGTATGGCGGAAATTGAGCAGTTGGAACAGTTTCTCCTTGGCCCAGGGGGTTGCGCTCTCCGTTCCAAGGTCATCCAACACCAGCATTGGTGTCCGCCTCAGTTCATCGAAGCGGCGGTCGTACGGCACCGGCGACTGGGGATTGAAGGCCGCGCGCAGATAGTCGAGAAGATCGGGCACGACGACAAACATGATGTCGTCCTGGCCCGAAGCGCGCATCGCGTTTGAAATCGCCGCGGCCAGATGTGTTTTGCCCACGCCGCTGGCCCCAATCAGCACGAACCAGCCTCCCGGGCTATCGGCGAACGCGGCCGCGGCCTGTTTGACGTCCCGCAGATTGGCAAGTGCCTGCGCTGAACTGTTGCGACGCTGCACGTCGAATGTCTCGAACCGTTGGCCAGAGTGAAGAGAGAGTGTGCTCAGATCGCCCTGGCCCGGGTTGGCGCCGGCGCGATGGTCGGAAGCAAGGATCTTGAAGTTCTTGACGAGATTCTGGTCCTGCAGCCGGCTGCGCAGGCGCTGGTCGAGGTCTTCCAGCCGTTGATTCGTTGTCAGCACTGTGGGAAGTTGGCTGTTATAGCGGTGGTTAAGAATCTGGAACAGTTTTTCCTGGGCCCAGGCGGTCACAACCTGCACGCCCAGGTCGTCCAGGACGAGCACCGGCATGTTGCGAATCTCGTCAAACAGGTCATCGTAGCTGGACTCGCTGTTGGGTCCGAACGTGGCTCGAAGATGGTCCAGAAGATCGGGCACGACCACGAAGATGGCTGACCGGTCGTTCTCGATGCAATGGTTGGCAATCGCCGCGGCAAGGTGCGTCTTGCCGCATCCGTAACCGCCCGTAAAGAGCAACCAACCTGACGGCTTCTCCGCGAACGCCACGGCTGTTTCGTAGGCATTGACCAGACTGTCCAGTTTGTGAGGGGCCAACCATGAGAGGTCGGTGTCAAATGCCTCGAAAGTATAGCGGGTCAGCTCCTCGAGATTATGAACATTGCGCAGGCGGCTTCTGCGTCGCGAGCGGCGCTCGTCCAGCTTGCAGCGGCATGGGACTGGTTTGCCGAAATCGGGATGCCCTACCGGTAAATTATCCAGGAGGAAGCCGGCGCCGCCGCAAACGGGGCAGGCCTCGGGCTGGGAATACGTCCGACGCTCCGAGCGGGAAGGCAGGCCCGGCGGCGCCTCGCGCTGACGGCCCTGTCCGGCGCCTTCAGCGGGCAAGCTCTCCTGACCTGCAGATCCGCGTGCGCCCGTTTCCGAGATGCCCGCCATCCCATAGGTGAAGCCGCGCAACAGGTCGTTCAGCTTATCCATAGCCTTCGTCCTTGCCTTCCGTTTCCCAACGTCTCAAGATTCCGCGGATGTAGTTCAAGTGGCGCTTGTTGTTCAAAAGCGCAATTTCCATCGCATCGACAATCCAGTCAGGCGGATAGCTCTTTTCGAGGTCGCGGAGTTGATCGGCGATCATGGCCGTCATGAGGCCGAAGTTCTGTTCGTATAACACAAAGACATTGGGCCGCTCAACGCGCAGCCGGGCCTCGTCCGGCACGATCCCCTGGAGTTCTGTCAGCCTTCCCTGGCGGATGGCAGCGACGGACTGACGGCCCTTGGCGGAATTGAGGAAGTACCAATCTTCGCCGGATGTCCCGCTGTCAGTCGAGGTGTCTCCACTGGACGGCAGATTCCGGCTGTTGCGCTCCTGCCGCCCTTCGTTCGCGCCGGCCTCGACATCCACGCGCAACAGAGTGTTGCGGGCAACGGCTCGCTCGATGGCATCCTCCAGGACATCAGAAGGGCTGCGCAGGGCGCTATCCAGGGCCAGGCCTTGAAGCAACGTTTCATCCCGCCGCAGATCGTCGCCGCGTACATAGCGCAGCGGCCCTTCCTTCTCATTCAGGAGCCAGAAAAAGTAGACTGTCAGCTTCAGTTCAGCCAAATCATCGATCTGAGGCAGCAGGTCGACAAAGAATAGGTCCGGTACGACGACGGCATGCATTTTTTGATCGGGGAAACCGACAAAGCCGGGCAGCTGTCTTGTCATGTCCACTCCGAGGGAACAGCGGCCCGCTGCAGGAAGACCAGCCGCACTGGCGCAAAGCCAAATCCCACTGGTGACGGGGCCGTACAAACCTCTAAAATCCTTAACATCGCGATTCTGATGGCTGCAATTGGTCTCTACTCACCTGTCAGAATCCCCGCCAGGCGGGGCTTCTGCGTCGCGCTTCAATAGTCCAGGTCCTCTTTGCGCAGCTCTAGATCGCGGAACTGGGTCAATTCCTTGCGGAAATAGAGGCTGACAGTGCCAGTCGTGCCGTGACGGTGTTTGGCGACCATCAGATCGGCGATATTCTGGCGGTCGGTCTCTTCATTGTAGTAGTCTTCTCTGTAGACGAAGATGACAACGTCGGCATCCTGCTCAATCGAGTTATGCACGATGAGCCCGTTGGCGGCAAAGTTGTGGTACACGGGCACTGTGAGATCATACACCTCTTCGATGCCAGCCGCCTCGATCGAGGCAACGGGATCATAGAACACGCCGGCCTGGTCGGGAAGAACAGGCGCCATGCAGTCTTTCACAGGCTGACTGCTTCCGCTCTCATTTCGCCTCTCAAGAATCGGTTTGCGGCGCGGCGAAGGGAGACTTTCGGGCGCGGCGGCGGCGGCGGTCCGTTCACCAATTCGCAGTTCGTCCAGACGCTTCCAACCCGACTCGCACAGAAATTTGTGATTTGCGGTCGCTCGGATTGCCCTCCCCGTCCTTGTCATGACCCGGAAGACCGGTTTTGTGCCGGTGCAGAATGCGCGGCTGACAAGGGCGGGAACCAACTTCTGTCCGGATTCTTCAAGGGCGGCAACGCGAAACTCTCCGCCAGATACCATGTCCCGTATAGGGAAATGGAGGCCCAACTCAGGCAGGTAGATCAGCGTCTCGCCGCTCAGGCATCCGCTCTCCCTCAGATCGGAGAGGACCGGTTTGTTGTTGGCCCGGGTTTCGACAGCCCGGCTCAGCTGGCTGAGGGCGATTACGGGCACATTCAGTTCTCGGGCCAAGCCTTTGAGGGATCGGCTGATGAAGCTGATCTCCTGTTGTCGGTTCTCGCCTCTGGGTCCACCGCCGCCGCCGGACATTAGCTGCATGTAGTCGACCAGGATCAGGTCGATTCCCTGTTCGGCGTACAGGCGGCGGGCCTTGGTGCGAATCTCCAACACAGACGCGCCCGGGGTGTCGTCAACATATATGTTGGCCCCCGCCAGTGTGTTTGCCGCTTCGACCAGAATGGGCCATTCCTCCTCATCGATCTGGCCCATGCGCAGGCGGTGGCTGTCAATGGCAGTCTCGATCGAGAGGAGACGCTGCACAACCTGCTCGCTGCTCATCTCCAGGCTGAATACGGCGACCCGAGCGTCATACCGGCGGGCCGCGTTTTGTGCGATCGAAAGGCCTAGACTGGATTTGCCCATGCCAGGACGGCCGGCAACAATAATCAGATCGCTCTTCTGGAAGCCGCCCAGCATCTTGTCCAGAAGCACAAAGCCTGTAGGGACTCCCATGAGCCGGTTCTGGTTGCGGGCCAGGAAGTCGATCTGATCGACCACCTCATCCAGGACTCTGGCAATGGGTGTAAGGTCTCGATGTATGCGGCTCTCACTGACAGCAAATATGATACTCTCGGCCCGGTCGACAACCTCATCAACTTCATGGCTTTCGTCATATGCAAGCTCGGCGATCTGATGGACGGCGCCGATCAACCTGCGCAGGGTTGCCGTGCGTTCTACAATTCGGGCGTAATGGTCAACAAAGATTGCGGTGGGCGTGCTGTTGATCAGCTGGGTGATATAGGCGGGGCCTCCGATTTCCTCCAGCTGATCGTTGCGTTCGAGTTCATCGACGAGGGTAACGAAGTCGGCCGGCTCCCGCCGTTCGTGGAGGGAGAGCAGCGCCTTGTAAATCCACTGATGCGGCTCCCGATAGAAATCGGCATCGCGCAGAGTGCTTGCGACTTTGACAATGGCATCGGGGTCGATAAGCAGAGAGCCGAGCACTGCCTGCTCGGCCTCGACATTGGCTGGCGTCGTCTTGACGGTTGCTTCGCTCGTTTCGCTCATGGCAGGCAACTGGGAAACTGTAGTCCGTTGGCTTCGGAGGGACCTGTGGCGCGCGCTGGCTTGGTGCAGGCGTTCAAACGGCCGAACTGACCGGGAAGGTGGCTAAACAGAGGAAGAGAGAATGTAGAGTGCAAAAAACGGCGAGAACCGCTTGGATGCGACCCCGCCACCGTCTCGAATCCTTGTGTTGCGAATGCGCAGCCCCCGTACTCGTCCTTCGTGCAAACCGAATCGCGGTCGACGAAGGCTCTCTACCCGGCCTCCTTAATTGTCGATGTCAAGACCTTCAATGAAGTCGCGGAAGACGTCGAGGTCCTCGTCGCTGGTCTCGCTCACTTCCTCTTCGACGCCGTCGCTGCCCTGGCTCACGACGCCCAACTCCTCTTCCGGTTCCATGCCGGCCTTCTCCATCACCTCGTCGGCTACATAGATGGGAACGTCTACCCGTACGGCGAGAGCAACGGCATCGCTTGGCCTGCTATCGATTTCGAGCGATTCACCGTTGGCCTCCAGCACGATTTCGGCAAAGAAGGTCTCGTTCTGCAAGTCGCTGATGACGACGTGGGTGATTTCGCCGTCCAGCGCCTCGGTAATCTGGCGGAGCAGGTCATGCGTCATTGGTCTTACGACCTCGATTCCCTGCAACTGTATCGTAATGGCATCCGCTTCAAAGGGGCCAATCCAGATGGGGAGATACCTCTCACCGCCTTCTTCGCGTAGTACCACGATCCTGTGCTGAGACATGAGACTGACGCGCACGCTATCGATTACAACCTCAATCATTCCTTGCTCCTGTACTCGATATGCTGTAACGGCTTCAGGGAATCTTCCACACGAACGGTGAAGGCGGCTTGCAGTTTTCAGGACGAGCAAGCGGCCCGATTTGGATTATAGCATAGCCGGAAATTGGCGCAAAGTGATATTATGATCAGGGGACGCGGTTGAAGTCTGGAAACTGACCTGGCGGGACCATGGGCGCTGGTCTGTGTCTTCTGCGGTGCGTGCAGTCCAACTTCGGGGTGGTCAGGCGTAGCGGGCTCCAGGATCTAGCGGAATTTCCCAACGATAGGCAGAGGCTCAACCCATCATGCCCTGCCCCCTATGCGCGCTCCTCGTCGTTCCCCCTTTTGCCCGCCCCGCGGCGCATTTCCGCACCGCAATGACCCCTGAACACTGAAGTTTCGGCTTACCGCCCAAAGCGCGCCGACTGCAATCCATGCAGAGTCCCAAGGAAAAGAGACCGTTGAATATCTGGCTACTTTCTCCCTATCACACTGGCAGCCATCTGGCCTGGGCTGAGGGCTATCAAGCTCATAGCCGCCATTCGGTCCGTCTCTTGACCATGGCCGGCCGCTTCTGGAAGTGGCGGATGCAGGGCGGGGCGGTAGAGCTGGCCGAGCGGGCCCAGGTAGCCTCTGCCGCGTCGCCCCCCGATCTGGTCCTGGCCACAGACATGATGAATCTCCCAGCATGGCTGGCCCTGGCGCGCGCAACGCTGCCTGCCGGTACGCCGACCGTGCTGTACATGCACGAAAACCAGTTGACCTACCCCTGGCGGCCGGGAGAAAAGCCGGATCTCACCTACGCAATGATCAATTGGCTGAGTCAGCTGTGCGCGGACCTCGTCGTATTCAACTCCAGCTTTCACCGCAGGAGCTGGTTCGCGGAACTTCCAAACCTGCTGAAGCACTTTCCGGACTACAATCACCTGGGACTGATCGAGCAGGTGAAGGCGCGTTCGATAGTACTGCCGGTCGGCATTGACCTGATTCCCCAAACTAAGCGCCGGGAGCCTTCGGGCGCGCCTTTGATCCTGTGGAATCAACGATGGGAGTACGATAAACGGCCTGACCGTTTCTTTTCCTTGCTCTACCGGCTGGATGGGACCGGACACGACTTCAGGCTGGCCGTGGCCGGCGAGAACTTTCGCAAGCTTCCGGCGGAGTTTGAGGAGGCCGCGACACGCCTAAAGCATCGAATCGTCCACTGGGGCTACCTGCCGTCGAGGCAGGACTACCTTGCTCTGCTGCAGGAGGCCGACCTGGTCATCAGTACTGCTGACCACGAGTTTTACGGGATCAGTATCTTGGAGGCGGTGCAGGCTGGCGCATTTCCGCTGCTGCCCAACCGTCTCAGCTATCCTGAACTGATTCCAGAACAGCTGCACGCTGCCTGCTTGTATGGTGACGACGAAGAGCTCTTCAAGATGGCCTGCATGCGCTTGAACCAGCCGCGCCCGGCGCCGCCGTCGCTCCGCCGTACAGTGGTTGAGCGCTACAGCTGGCCGGTCGCGGCACGGGCCTACGACGAACAGTTCGCCGAGCTCTCAAGGTGATGAACCAGTTGAGGGCAATGTAACGGGAGGGGATCAAGAGGATGACGCGCCAAAAGGGACCGGCGTCATCGCTTGGCCATCTGTTTAGCCGTTGAAGGGTACCCACAGATGAGGGCTCCCACTGGGGACGCTGCCGGGACCCTATCAGATGATCAAGACGAGGTTGGGTACGGGACTAAGGCTGTTTCTCATTGGGCACGGCGGGAGAGAAGGCGCAGATCAACGGCCGCTGCGCCCCTGTCGGTCTCTTCAACGCTGAATTCGACCAGGTCGCCTGGCTGCAGCCGGGAGACGCCTTCAAAGCGGGTACGGTGGGCAAAGAGGTCCGGTCCGTCAGCCCGTGAGATGAATCCGTATCTTCTGCTCGAGCTGTACCACTTGACCAGTCCCCTTTCACGACCGCTGGCTGGCAGCAGGGTGGAGCAACCCATGCAATGGATGGGTCTTTCGTTCCTCTCCTCGTTCGCTCTGCTGTCCTCGATCGTCCAGAGGAAAGTGACTCCGCAGCGTTCGCAGACGAGCATCTCGTCAGTCAAAGTCATGGGGCATCCCGTTCATGTCGTACAAGGGCTTTCGAGCAGTCAAACAGAGGATAACCCTGAACGGTCAGATTTGACAATGTGTAACAGTGCTGATACCATCGATTTCACACTGATTCCTGCACGTCTTTGCGGCGACGTAGCCAAGTGGTAAGGCAGGGGTCTGCAAAACCCTGATCGCCGGTTCGAATCCGGCCGTCGCCTCTAACCGCTCAACTGAGCGGTTTTTTTGTTTGACTCCGAACAGAATCCGTTGCAGTCTAATCTACAAGGCCTTTCCGCAATTCTGCTGCGCAGCGAAAAATCTTCGCGCTTGCGGAAGCAATATGTGTGATACAATTTTTGTATGTAGGGCCCTTCGCGACGACAGACCTGCGAGAGGGGGGGGACTCCCTTCTGACTCAAAGTCGCAGAGAGCCGGTGACCGGAGGGCACTGCCGAGGCGTGCTCGGCAGTGAGGTGACATGGAGGGTAGGGGCAGAATGAAAGATGATTACACCAAGATGACGTTCGGAAGTTTCCGGAGTCCACTTACAGGGAAAAACTGCGTCACAGGGGAAACCAAGACGAAACAATCGGAAGCGACTGGCGAAGAGGGCCTTCCCCGCATGACAGAAGGAGGGCGCAAGAACGGACGGAATGCGCGCGCGCGGCGCGCGGCGCTCTCGATCGTTCTGTTGTTCGTTCTCGCGCTGGCCGCGGCCTGTTCAGGAGATGAGTCACAAGAGCAGGAACTGGGTCTGGAGGGGTTGCCTTTCGGGTTCGACGAAATGGAGGCGCCCTCGTTGGACGAGCTTGTCCCGGAGAGGTTGGGGCCGCGACCCGAAGGTTCGATCAAAACGGTTGTCGAACATTATCTGCGGCAATACCAACCGGAAGGGAAACTGCCACAGTTATTCGAGACGACCCGCGTTTATGATCGAAACGGCGTCCTCCTGGCTGAGTTTTTTGAAGAGGGGCGCAGGACCTGGGTCACGCTCGACCAGATTTCCCCGGCTCTGATCTCGGCCACTGTGGCAACAGAAGACGCTTCGTTCTTTACCAATCGCGGGGTGGACAGCCGCCGGATCGTCGGCGCGGCGCTTCAAAACGTGCAGACCCAGTCTATCGCCTCCGGCGCGAGCACGATAACGATGCAGTTGGCGCGCAACCTCTTCCTCGGGCCTGACGAACGGTTTGAGCAGACGATAGACCGAAAGATCCATGAGATCGGTCTTGCGCATGATCTGACGATCCTCTTCAACAAAGATGAGCTGTTGGAGATTTACCTCAATCTTGTCAACTACGGTCATCTGGCCTACGGCCCTGAGGCCGCGGCCCAGGTCTACTTTGGCAAGAGCGCGATAGACCTGAACTGGGCGGAGGCAACGATTCTGGCGGGCGTTCCCCAGCAGCCGGCGTCCTATGATCTGTTCCGAAACTTCGAAGCGGCCAAACAGCGTCAGCGTGTCGTGCTCGACCTGATGGTGCGCCATGACTTTCTGTCGCAAGAAAGGGCGGATGCCATTTTCGAGGAAGAGATCCTCCTGATTGGAAGCTCGGAGAAGAAAGACTATCTGGCGCCCCACTTTGTTCTCTATGTGGAGCGTGCGCTGGAGAGGCGTATGGCAGAGGCCCTGGGCATCGAGGAAGGGCGCTGGAAAATGCGGCGTTCCGGCATGCACATCATTACCTCGCTGGACATGCCGATGCAGGTGCTGGCTGAACAGGAGCTCAAATCCTGGATTGACAAGGTCGGCGAAGCGTACAGGATGTCTAACGGCGCGCTCGTGGCAATCCAGCCGCAGACGGGCGAGATTCTGGCCATGGTCGGCGGCGTCGACTTCAACGAAGAAGACGCAGGCCAGGTGAATCTTTCGACCAGCCTGCGACAGCCGGGCAGCTCATTCAAACCGATACTCTACGCAACAGCGCTCTCAGAGGACCTCATTTCACCTGCCACCGTCATTTGGGACACGCCGACTGCCTATGCTGTCGGCATGGGGCACTACTATAGCCCGCGCAACTATGATCGAACGTTCCATGGCCCTGTAACGGTTCGTACCGCGCTGGCCAACAGCTACAATGTGCCGGCCGTAAAGCTGCTGGCATCAGTGGGCAACGAGCGCCTGGTCTCAAAAGCCAAGGAGTTCGGCATCACAAGCCTGACACGAGAACCGGACAGCTACGGATTGAGCCTGTCACTCGGCGCGGGCGAGATCTCGCTGCTGGAGCTGACCAACGCGTTCCGCGCCTTTGCCAACCGCGGTCAATACGCGCCCCCCCAGTTCGCCATGTTCATGGTTGATGATCTGGGCCGTTATCGGTCCCCGCCATCAGTAAAATCAAAGCAGATTATCTCACCAGGCGCGGCCTTTCAGGTCACCGACATTCTGAGCGACAACGAGGCCCGTAAACCGGCGTTCGGCCTGAACAGCAGGCTGAATCTGAGCATGCCCGCGGCTGCCAAGACGGGCACGACAACCAATTTCAAGGACAACTGGACTGTTGGGTTTACCCGCTACCTGGTGGCGGGCGTGTGGACCGGGAACAGTGACGGAACGCCAATGTGGGGCAACAGCGGCGCGGCCGGCGCGGCGCCGCTCTGGCACAATTTCATGGAGGCCGTGATTGCGGACAAGGGCATGAGAAGACTGATCGGCGCGCCCGATGATCCCAACCTCTGGGCATTTGAGGCGCCAGATTCAGTCGTACAGCTGCCCGACTGCCCGCCGGCGGTGCGCTGTCGTACCGGCGGCGAGTTCTTCACCTCCAGCTGGCTGAGCAAGACACGGGGCAACGGCCTGCTGGCCGGCACAGTCGTTACGGGAAGGACACTGCCAACACACTTCGCCCGCTCGAGTGATTTCGAGGACCTCTCATACTGTGTAGTTGACGACACTGTCGGCGCGGTGAACGGAGGCAGGACATCCACCCAGCCAGAGACCCGTTCGCTGCTGAGGCTGTCGAGTTGGGTCGGGCTGGCCTTCCCTCCCGGCTACTCCACAGTCGGCAGGCCGCTGCGGCCCATGCCTGAGATATTGGTTGATGAGGACGATCCAGGGATCAACACGCCGCCGCCAGTCTATCGTGAAGACCTGTTGTATTTCCCCGCAACGGAACTGGAGAAGTTCCGGCTTCTCTCATGGAGCATGCAGAATGAGATTCAGGTATCGCTCGGTTCCTGCTCGGAACTTCGCTACTACACGGCGAGAGCGGGCGACAGTTGGGCCGGTTTGGCGCGCGCCCACGGCCTGCCCGAAAGTATCCTGCGGAACGCAAATCTGCACGTACGCGGCGCATTGAATGGGGAGCGTCTGCTTCTACCTCGCGGCATCCCCATTCGTCTCCATGAAGAGAGCATGATCCATGAGGTGCAGTCGGGTGATTCCTGGGTCATTATCGCCTCCAAATACGACATTCCCATCAGTCTCCTCCGGGCGGCCAATCCAAACGCGGTCCGTCCATACAACATTCTCCGCCCCGGAGACCTCCTGCACATCCCCGAAAACCTGGACATTTATCACAATCCCTACGAGTAGACAGTTCGGGCAGATCGGCAGAAGCATGGAGCGTCAAGGCGAAGGAGGGGAATCCATGTCGCCAGGCAGGCACATGGGATTCCCGTCGCTTTCGCGCCCAAGACGCGTGGAACCAAAGCAGGCGGTCTTGTCGTTACTCAGGATAGATTCCTTGGGTCGAAGGCGAACCTGCTTTGTCTAAGCCGCGGGACAGGCGCTAAAGAACCCACTGACAAAGCACATTGAAACTGTCACTGAAGTCAAATGCCTCCTACGCCTCCGAGTGCGCGTTGCTCCCTTCTTCTAATTCTGTGGGCACTCATCCTGGCGGGATGCAGTTCCCGCGACGGGTCCGTGGGAAGGCGGCCCGCGATTTCACTTTCCGACGTCGCCGAGGCCTATCTGCAGCTGTACCAGCCCGGGCCGCTGCCGAGGGTCTTCAAAACCACGTTTGTATATGACCGTAACGGTAGGCTGCTTGCTGAACTGATCGGGGAGGGGCGTCGTGAATGGGTCCCTCTGGATCAGATTTCCCCGCACCTGATCAACGCCACGATTGCAACCGAAGACGCGACGTTTTTCACCAACCCGGGCATCGATCCTGTGAGGATCGCCGGCGCTGCGCTTCAAAATGTCGAGCAGGGCGAAATCGTATCCGGAGCAAGTACGATCACGATGCAGCTGGCCCGCAATCTCTTCCTGGGTTCCGAGGATCGTTACGATCAGACTTTCGACCGCAAAATTACTGAAGCCGGGTTGGCCGCCGAGTTGACGCAAACCTTCACAAAGGAAGAGTTGCTGGAGCTCTACCTGAATCTCCTCAACTACGGCCGCCTCGCCTACGGGCCCCAGGCCGCGGCGCGCACCTACTTTGGTAAACGCGCCGCGGACTTGAGCTTGGCCGAGGCAACCCTGATCGCCGGCATTCCTCAAGCTCCAGCGCGTTTCGACCTGTTCGAGAATCTCGAGACTGCCAAGGAACGGCAACGAACTGTCCTGTCGCTGATGGTGCGGCATGGATTCCTGACCCTTGACCAGGCAAACGCGGCGTTTGGCGAGCCCTTGGAACTCGGCGGGTCACCGGAAATTCACTCGCCCCGTGCGCCCCATTTTGTGGACTTTGTGGTCGGCGAGCTGGATGACTCGCTGGGGGAAGGCTTCGTGCGGCGCGGAGGCCTCCACATCTTTACCACGCTTGACCTGTCCCTCCAGGAGGCGGCCCAACAGGTAGTAACGGAGCAGGTCGCCGCGCTTGGCCCTCGCTACGATATGAACAATGGCGCGCTCATCGCCCTCAAGCCGGGAACCGCCGAGATTCTGGCCATGGTGGGCAGCGTCGACTTCCGCGACGAAGAGATAGACGGGCAGGTCAATGTCGCTGTCAGCCCGCGGCAGCCGGGCAGCGCGATCAAACCGGTGCTCTATGCGACCGCGTTGAACGACAATCTGATCAGCCCGGCGACGGTGATCTGGGATACGCCGATCACCTATACGGTCAGCACGATTGAAGAGTACCAGCCGCTGAACTATGATCGAGAGTTTCACGGTCCGGTTACGGCGCGAACGGCTCTTGCAAACAGTTATAACGTCCCTGCCGTAAAGCTACTTGACGCCGTTGGCGTCGAGCGAATGTTGCAAAGCGCACGGAAAATGGGCATCGAAAGCCTTCATCGAGGTACCGATTGGTATGGACTGAGCCTGACGTTAGGCGGCGGTGAGGTGACGCTGCTCGACCTGGCCTCCGCCTATCATACGCTGGCCAACGGAGGGCGCTATCTCTCGCCGCGTTACCTTCTCAACATTATGGATGGACAGGGCCAAACTCTGCTTGAAGATAGCGCCTCAGCCCCCGTGACCGCGATTTCAGAAGCGGCGTCCGCCATCGTGACCGATATTCTCAGCGATGACCCTGCGAGAGTGCCCATGTTCGGCGCCGGAAGCAATCTGACCTTGAACAGGCCGGTTGCGGCCAAGACCGGCACGACCGACAACAACCGCGACGCCTGGACAATGGGGTTCACGCGCCATCTTCTGGCAGGCGTCTGGGTGGGCAACACCGATGGCCGCCCCATGCGAAACGCAACGGGCGCGGGCGCCGCTGCTCCCGTCTGGAATCGATTCATGCGCACGGTACACGAGGATCCGGCGTTTACGGAGATTCTGGGGGCGGGATCCGAAGAAGAGGATTGGGCCTTCACCATTCCTCAGAGCGTGAAGCTGCTGGATGTGTGCCCGCCTGGCCTGACCTGCCGAAGAGTGGGCGGCGAACTCTTCAGCGCAAGCTGGCTGGAGGCCGCCGCCGGCAGCGCGTCTCAACTGAATCAGGAAGAGGGCCGCGATGAGTCAGGCGAAGGAACCGTGCCCTTGGCCGACAGCGTGGAAGATATCCCTTCGGCGCCTGTCTATGTGAAGCGGCAGACCGAGTCCGGCCAGGTGTCGCGCCTGCTGGGCTTCTGCGGATTCGAAGGAGGAGCCAGGCGCGCCTTACTGGCGCTTCCCGATCCATTCGGGCTTCGCCCGGAGTCCACTCCCGCCTGTCAACACTGTTGGTCGACGGAGGAACCAACCGATCCTTACAGTGACCAGGGAAGGGTCCTCAGAGACCGGAGCGGGGCCCTGGCTTGGAATATGGGCCCCCAGTTTCCCGTCTACCTTGGTCGGTGCGACGAAATGGTCGCGATGTCAGATTACACCGGGTTGGAAGTCGGCATCGATATTGCGAATGCCGGCGCTCTGATTTCACCGGAGACATTCACGAGCGGGCAACTGACAGAGGTTACCGGTTCGTTTGCCACTGGGCCCTTTCAGTTTCATCTGGATCGACTTTGGCACGACGACCAGTGTCCCGGCCAGTACGTGATGGGGATTGCGGTTGACGAACAGGGCAGGCCGCTCCCCGGCGTTAGCGTAAAGCTCATCGACGCCTGGGACAATACCTACCAGGCTGTCTCCAAAAGCGGCGCGGACGACACCGGCCGCTTCGACTTCCCAATTTACGGGCAGGACTCCCCTCAAAGGCTCACTCTTCTGGTAACAGACGCCAATGGGAATCCCAATGGCTCCCCGATTCTGGTCCCTCATCGAGTTGACGAAGCCAGCAATCGACCTTGTCACCATCTCGTCGTCAGACGCCGATACGTGCCATAGTAATTCAACGATTGCAATGCGTTGTGCCTACGGTCGCGCCACAAGTTCCCGGGAAATGGTTTTACTGAAGTGGGGACGGGTTGGAAATGGGGACAAGCGTGTTGGATTTCGCCCGCCAGATTGGATAAACTGGATAGGATTCTTGAAGTGTCCCCGAACCGCGTCGGTCTATTGAGATGGAACCTGTGCCGGCAGCAGGGCCAAGAAACCAGCAATTTCGTAGACCGAACGGCAGGTTTGACCATTCAGGCGGGATTTGGAGGAATTCGATGCAAATCAGATTAACCTGGCGCTACGCGGCCCTTGCCGCAATGCTGGCGCTCTTGCTCGTAGTCGGCCCCCATGCATTAACTGTACAGGGCTCCGTGCAATCGACGGTCGT
The DNA here is from genome assembly GCA_022824685.1 of Caldilineaceae bacterium. GTDB lineage: Bacteria > Chloroflexota > Anaerolineae > Caldilineales > Caldilineaceae > Bin5. The sequence goes on along the minus strand of JAJDZJ010000239.1, from coordinate 31,919 downwards.
TAGCGGACAGCTGAACGAACAGTTTGCCAAACACTACCTGGGTCTGCGAGTGGTGGATACATCGCAAACAGTCACGATCAAGATGGAGTACCAGCCTCAAGACAGTTACCTCGTGGACGAAAACGCCGGCTTCTACGTTTTCAAGCAGTCCGGATTTGACAGGTACATCAATGCCGCGCCGCCTTCCGAAACTGTTTTCGTGACGGGCTCACTTGACACGATGGGCGGAATCAAGAGCAAGGTCGCCGGAATTGGCGCGACCGATGCTGACGAAGTCGTGACGATAGTCGTCTTCAACGATACAACGCTGGACTTCTCCTATACTCTGACTGGAGAAAACGTCGAGTTCATCGACGAGTCAGGTGAACAGGTTGTCAGCGGCGCCACGCCCGAAGCCCTGCCAACCGCCACCCCTGTGCCTTCTGGCCGCCAGGCAGCGACCGCGCCAGAGGCGGTGGTTACGACGAATGCGGTGCGGTCGAGCTGGGCGCAAGGGGAGTTGAACGAACAGTTTGAAAAACACTATCTCGGCCTCGAAGTGATCGATACCGGCCAACCTGTCAAAATCAAGATGGAATATGATCCGCAGGACAGCCAGCCGGTGGACGATAGCACAGGGTTTTATGTCTTCAAGCAGGCCGGATTCGACCGGTACATCAATGCTTCTCCGCCGTCGGAAAGCGTCTTCCTGACAGGTTCGCTGGACTCGATGGGCGGCATCAAACGCAAGATCGGTGAGATCGGCGTCGATGACGCGTCCGAAATTGTGACCCTGGTTACCTTCAACGATACAACGGTACCCTTCTCCTATACGCTGACCGGCGAGAACGTTCTGTTCCTCGACGACTCAGGGGAACAGGTTGAGGGTGACAGGGTCGTCGTCTCGCAACCAGGCGAGGTTACGAGCGAACTGCAGGAAACAGCGGGCGGGGAGATTGCGCCCGGCGGCCGGTACACCGTCAAGCTGGGTGACACGCTGGGCACGATTTCATCCGGCGCGTTTGGCACCACAGAACACTGGAACGCCATCTGTACAGTAAACTCCCTGGACAACTGCGACATAATCGAAGTTGGTGATGTCCTGACAATCCCGACCGAGCAGCAGGTAGGCTCCGTCGGCTCAGTAACGGCCCCGACACCCGTTCCGACGGTTGAAGTTGTGATTGGCGAGACGCCGACCGCGACGCCGGCTGCAACGCAAGAGGCGACGCCGGCTGCGACTGCCGAGCCGACCGCTGCGGCAACACCCGCCGCAACCGCGGAAGCCATGCCAGAGCCGACCAGCGCTCCCGGCGCGACGACCGACAATCTGATTGAGGTTGCCGAAGACTACGAGGATCTGGATATCCTGCTGCTGGCCCTGGATCTGGCAGGCCTGACATCGTCGATAGCCAGTGGCGGACCGTTCACCATCTTCGCGCCAACCAATGCGGCCTTTGCTTCGCTGCCGGAGGCAAGGCTGGACATGCTGATGGCGGACTCGGCCCTTCTGGCCAACACGCTCCGGTACCATGTTGTGTCCGGGAGCCTGACAACGGCCGACCTTGCCTCGCAGACTTCGCTGACGACGCTTCACGGGTCCACGATTGAGATCAGCGCAAGCAGCGACGGTACGACCGCAATTGAAGGAGTCAGCATCGTCCGGTCCGATGTGGAGGCGTCAAACGGCGTCATTCACTTCATCCACCAGCTCCTGCCTGACCCTGACGAAAGTAGTTCCCAGTAGCGCCTTTCCGGTGCCCTGAAGCGGCGACCTTATAGCGATTGAGAACGCCCTCTTTGCCTTGAACGAGGGCGTTCTTCCTTTTGTCTGGCTGGCACAAATGTGCTAGAATGTGATCATGGCGAACGCAGAGCAGATCTATATTGAGGACCTGCCCGATACCGCATCTCTGGCTGAGGTCAGTGAGGGCAAAGCGGGCTACGGCGAGGACAGCGACAGCCAGGCGCCTTCACCATTGGAAGGCGTCGATTTGTCGCCATTTCTTGGGTCAAATGGCGCATTAGCCCGCACAATGGCCGACTACGAGGAGAGGCCGGGTCAATTGGAGATGGCGGCGATCGTGCGGCAGGCGATTCTCGAGCGGCGGCCGGCCCTGATCGAGGCGCCGACCGGGACGGGCAAGTCAATCGCCTATCTTCTTCCCGCCGTTCTCAGCGAGCAGACTGTCGTCATCGCAACTGCGAACAAGTCTCTGCAGGACCAACTGTACCGCAAAGACATTCCCCTCCTCAGCAAGGTCCTGGATCGTCCGATTGAGGCCGAATTGGTCAAGGGCCGGAATAACTACGTCTGTACCCTGAAGTGGGAACGCGAGGCGCCGGAGAGAAGGCGGATTGCTCTTCTGGACAAGGAAGACGAGCAGGTTGACCGCGTTGCGGAGTGGCTTAAGAGCACGACTTCAGGCGATGTTGATGACCTGCCCTTTGTCTTGAGGAACGATCTGCGGCCTCGAATCGTCAGCTTTCCCGACGACTGCATTGGCAGAGATTGCGTCCACTTCTCAGACAACTGCTTTGTCAACCAGATGCGGGATCGGGCGCGACAGGCGCAAGTGGTCATCACCAATCACCACCTTCTCCTCAATGCTCTTGAGCTGGGCGAGATGGGGCAGGTGATTCTGCCCGAAGCGGCGGTGTACGTTGTCGATGAGGCGCACCAGCTGGAGAATACGGCAACCGCGGTGTTCGAAGTAGAGACCTCTGACTTTTCGCTGGAGCAACTCCTCAGTCGTGAAGTCTTCAAGGCCCATTTGGAGAAAGAGACGCTTGACGAACTTCGATGGCGCAACCGGCTGGCATTTTCTGAGGTGGAAAACCTGTCGGAGGATCGAGTATTCCGCGTGGAGAGCGAACTGGAGGAGATCAGGAAGCTTGCGGGAAGCCTGAAAAAGCTGCAAGACGAAATGCGGAAGGCAAATCCCTTTCAGCAGGCAGAGGATAAGGGAGGCCCGCCGCTCACTGTCGAGGAGTCCGAAAAGGCAGCCAACTATGACCTTGCGGTGAAGGGCCTCGGTTCGCTGGCGGGAAAGCTGCAGGCGGTGGCGAGCAGCTCCGGTGACGACCTCTCAGTTCGTTACGCCGAAAAGGTCAGCGGTTCCCGTCAGGTAAAACTTCGTCTTCATGCCGCGCCCATCGATCCTGCCAGGGAGCTTTCTCGCCATCTATTCGAGGAGGAAGGCCGTACGGTAATCTGTACCAGCGCCACCCTGGCAACGGACGGAAACTTTGGGCACTTCAGGAGCCGGTGCGGTGTCGTCGGAGAGCCGCTGGATCTGATCGCGGACGCGATCTTCCAGTATTCTGAACAGGCCCTCCTGTACCAGCCGCAACTGCCAGCCTTTAACTGGCGGGATAGAGATCCATTTTTCGACGCGGTCGCAGCTGAGATTGAACGGCTGTTGAATGTGAGCCGCGGGAGGGCTCTATGCCTTTTTACCAGCTGGAGCGGGCTGCAGCAGGTCCATGATAGGCTGCGCGAGTCTGTCTGGCCTCTGCAAGCCCAAGGGGAGTTGCCGCGCAACGCGCTCCTGGATTGGTTTCGCGACACTCCGCACAGCGTGCTGCTGGCTACGAAATCCTTCTGGGAAGGAGTCGACCTGCCGGGTGACGACCTGAGCCTGGTGGTATTGGACAAATTGCCATTCCCGACCCCGAGCGATCCCTTGCATGAAGCCCGAATGAAGGCGCTTGACGAGGCGGAGGCGGGCAGCAGCTTCAGGAAGTATATGCTGCCGCTGATGACGCTGGCGTTGAAGCAGGGCTTTGGCCGCCTGATCCGCCGCGCCGCGGATCGGGGCGTGGTGGCGATCCTGGACGAACGTCTGTCCAGCAAAGCTTATGGCAGGCGGGCGCGGCAGGATCTGCCGCCGGCGCAGTTCAGCCGCGACTTCTCGAACGTAAATCAGTTCTTCCGGGAGGCGCTCGCAAGCAAGGCGGATTTCTCGTTGAACGTGTTTTGCGTTGTAACTGGGGACCCAGGCGCGGTGCGCTGGAGATGGCAGCTGACACGAATGCAGGACGGATTGAGCGACCAGGAAGAGGGGGCTCTGAGTGAAGGCGATACCACTGACGGCGAAATCCATGCCGCGGCAGCAGGACTCAAAAACCTGCGCGCTCGCGTGACAAACGCCGGCCGCGATCCCCGCCGTTTCGGCGTGGAATTACGCTGCAGTGAAGAGGCCGCTCTCCGTCTGGCCGCTGCAGACGCCGAACTGCCGCCTGCAGCGCTGGCACAGTGGGCCAGTGAACGAGATACCTGGAATTCGGTGGACGTGATCGGCCTGCAAACGCGGCGGCCGGCATGAGTTTGGGGGACCGCCAGCGGCAGGGTGCGACTGCTATATTCTACAGATCGAGCGCAAGGATGCCCCTTGCGTTCCTCCCCGCCTCCATGTCTGCAAAGGCCTCGTTGATCTGCTCCAAGCGATAGGTCTTGGTGATCAGTTCATCGAGCATCAGCTTTCCTTCATCGTACAACCGTAGATATTCCGGCATGTCTACGCGCGGACGCGAGGAACCGTAGTAAGAGCCAATCAGCTTCTTTTCACTCCAGATTAGCTCCTGAGGCGGGATGGGAACAACGTCGTCGCTGCGCGCCAGTCCGATGGCGACTGCGGTGCCGGCTGAGCGCACCATATCGAAGGCCTGCCGGATCGTAACTGAACTACCAATTGCTTCAAATGCATAGTCCACCCCCAGGCCGCCGGTCAACTCCTTGACAGCCTCGACGGGGTCGACTTCGGACGCGTTGACGGTATCTGTAGCGCCGAACTGACGTGCAAAGTCCAGCTTTCTTTCAACCAGGTCAACCGCAATGATGCGTTCGGCGTCTGCGAGCTTCGCGCCCTGCAAAACGTTCAGCCCTACGCCGCCGGAGCCGATAACCGCGACCGTGCTTCCCGGCTCGACTTTCGCCGTTCGCAGCACCGCGCCAACCCCAGTCGTCACGCCGCATCCGACAAGAGCGGCCCTGTCCATCGGGTATTCGGGATCGATCTTGATCAGAGCCTGTTCCGGCACCACCGCAAGGTCGGACATCGTGGCGATGCGAGACATCTGAGGAATGTCCTGGCCCGCCTTGTTGTGCAAACGGCAGGTGTCGTCAAGAAGAAAACCCTTGCGGGCGTGGATTCCATTGCAAAGGCATACCCTTCCCATCCCACACATCACGCACTCTTCACAGTAAGTAACGAACGACAGGATGACGTGATCGCCTGGTTTGACATAGGAAACATCTTCGCCTACCCGCTCCACCACCCCAGCCCCTTCGTGGCCGAGGGCTACCGGGGGAGGATAGTAGATGGTGCCGTTCACGACAGACAGGTCCGAGTGGCACACGCCGCTGGCGCCCATGCGCAAAAGGACCTCGTTTGCCTTCGGGTCGTCCAGCGTCAGCGTGTCAACGACGACCGGCGCGTCGTGTTCATAAACTACTGCAGTTCTCGTTCTCATGCTCCGCTCCTTCTTGGTAATTCACTCATAGGCCTCATTGCCACTTCCCAAAAAATCCGTCAGAATGGTTGTGCACCCCCAGTAGCCCTCAGCAGTTGCGTTTGCGGACGAGTCTGTGCGCGGCGCCGTGTGTTGGCAGGCGAATCTTCTCGGACTGGTACCCCCGTGGCTGAACGTCAATCTCCCAATCGTAACCGGACCGGTTGATGACAAAGAGCAGATTGCCGCGGCTGCTCTCAACCAGACGCGCCTCCACCAGCGAACGGTATTCTTCAGGCACTCCTTGAACTGTAATGTCGGGATCCAGAGTATCCGGAAGCCATCGTTGGATAAGTCGTCTAAGGCCGCGGTGGAGCGAAGAAAAGTAGGAGCGTCCAAGCGGGAACGTCGGAACCAGGATGCGGCCATCTGGTCCCGAACCAATCAAGGCCGGTTCGCCGCTGTCCCGGTACGCGGCAAACGGCCGTCCACTGTAACTGTCCAGTAACACCTGATCATGGAAGGCAAAACCGCCAAACCTGCCATCCGGATCATTTACGCTCCAGCCTGCGATAAAGTAGATGGGACGGACCCACTCGCGGCAGGTCAAGCCCAGTGAACTGCCCACTTTCTGGCATTCCTCTAGGCTGGTCATGGGAAGTTCGGCGATGACTCTGCCTCCACGTTCTACGTAGCCATGCAAAGCCTGCTTCTCCGGTTCGGAGATACCCAAGGTGAACGGGATCGCGACCAGTTTCAAGTTGCAGTCGGCGCTGAAAGCGTGGGGCACAAAAGTGACCTCGTAGCCCAAATCCATGAGAAGCGCATAGAGTCCGACAACGGTCTCGCTGATCGGCGCGTTGCGAGCATTGGCCGCCCAGATCATTTCCCGAGTCAGGTAGATGCCGATTCGAGGCTGAACCGTATCGCCTGCTGCGATCAGGTCTTCGTAGCGGCGCAAATCGGCGACGACCCTCTTGGTCGCCAGCCTCCTCTCGGTATCGTAGTTGTCGGCATCAACCATATGATTGATCCACGGTTCCGGTCCCGACATGAGAGGGTCCCAGCGGTAGAAATAGTGGGCGTGACTGGCGTAGCTGAAGACCTGGTTGACCTCGGCCTCTATGTTTATGCCGCGCCAGAGGATATCCTCGCGGAACGGCCCTCCCTGGCACTCGGTGAGCCAGGTTTGCGAACCGGGCGCCAGCGCCTTCAGCAGGGCGATGCGCGAACCGGCCTCTGCCCCCGTGCGCGGCCCGGATCCCCAATAATGGCTTGATGACGCGTAGTCCAGCTCTGGCAGGATCCACCAATCCTGGCCGGAGTTCTGAATGCCGTAAGGGTTTGTATAGTTGAAGCTCGCGCGTACGCCCGGCGCATTCTCCTTTATGATGCGGATGCCGTCAAGCAGGAACTCATTTAGGTTGCGAGCGATAAACTCTCGCCAATCGCGCCAGAAGCTTTCCGGGCTCTTTTCGACCTCGGTCGGCGGCTCGACTTCCCCAAAATCCTTGAAGGCGGTTCCCCAACGGCTGTTCAACAGCGAGACCGAGCTAAAGCGCGCGGCCAGGTCCTCTCGGTATTTGGCCACGGTGTGCGGACTGTAACAAGAATGGTCCCCCGGGCCGATGCTGGGCTCATTGTGAACATCCCAATCAAATACGGCCGGATGGGAAGCGAAGCGGGTCGCGCAGTCGGCCAGTAGCTTGTCCCGCTGCCTGCGGTATTCGGGGTGATTGATGCAGGCCCTCTGCCAGCGAAAGTCGTTCTCATGGACCGGGTAGGCCACGCCTTGCCTGTCAACGACCTTCGCATCGGGATACTCTTCGATGAAACGGTTGTGTACGTAGAAGGTTGCGAAGCCGAAAAGAACGCCCAACTCCTGCTCTTGGCAGAGATCAAGCAGACGACCCACCTCGTCGAGGCTGCTATCAAGTCCAATGCGAATGCGAATGGAATCGAAGCCGGTATCCTTGATCATTGCCAGATCGCGGCGCCAGTCATCCTCTCCTTGGGGCAGCCACTCCGGCCGAGCCGCCATTCCGCCGAAAGGATACTCGTAATGCGTTCCAATCAGAATTCCGTCCTGTTTCGGCAAAGATGACCTCCATCTAAAGGGCCGGGTTTGGAATGTTCATTGGTTGGGTTGCATCTGAAGGCCCTCCTACCCCTTGATTCCGGTAAGAGCGATCCCCTGAATAAATGTTCTCTGCGTGAAGAAGAAGAGCACGATTACCGGAACCGTCAGTACTGTCGTAACTGCCATCATCCAACCCCACTGGACGCCTACCGTGCTAACAAACACCTGGATTCCAAGGGAAAGCGTATACTTGCTGGGATCGTTGAGGTAAATGAGCGGCCCGATAAAATCGTTCCAGCTTCCCAGGAACTGAAACAGGGCCACAGTTGCCAGGGCCGGCTTTGATAGGGGAAGAATGATCCGCCAGAGGACGCCGAATTCAGAACAACCGTCGATAATGGCGGCGTCGTCCAGGTCTCTGGGAAGGCTAAGGAAGAACTGACGCAGGAGGAAAATGAAAAATGGAACGCCAAAGGCGTGCGGCACAATCAGAGGTAGAAGCGTGTTGACCCAGCCAAGTGTGCGGAAGATGATGAAGAGCGGGACCATCGTAACCTGATAGGGCAACATCATCGTCGAGAGCATGGCAAAGAACAGGATGTCGCGGCCATGCCAGCGGAGGCGGGAGAAACTGTAGGCAACCAGGGAGCTTGAGACCAGAGTGAGAAAGACGGCAGAGATTGCTATGGTCAGGGTGTTGCGCAACTGCTGAAAGAAGGGGAAGTAACTCAATGATTCCGGATAGTTCTGCCATCTGAACGGGTCGGGAATCCAAACTGGAGGCAGCGTGAAGATTTGGTCCAGGTCCTTCAGTGAGGTGGAAATCAGCCAAAAAAAAGGCAGGAAAAACAGAAGACCGGCCAAAAAAAGCCCGACATGACTGGCGCCATGGCTCAACGTCTCGCGCTGCGACCTGGTGAGGCTGCTCACGCTCTTGGCCCCGACCGGCTGCAGTCGCTTCAGGGTGGTCACTGTCCTGCCCATGCCCCTATCGCTCCTCTCCCTCATAGTAGACGAACCGGGCCGAACTTCGGAAGATTACCAGTGTTGTACCCATTACCACCAGAAAGAGAATCCAGGCCATTGCCGACGCGTAGGGCATCTGGAAGAACTCAAAAGCGTTCTGGTAAAGGTAGTAGGCGTAGAAAAGCGTCGTATCCAGCGGCCCGCCCCTGGTCATGATGAAGGCCTGGGCGAAGATCTGGAACCCGCTGATAACGCCCATGATCACGTTGAAGAATATCACGGGAGAAAGCATTGGCAGTGTAACATTCATGATCCGTTGCAGGGCACCCGCGCCATCGATCATCGCAGCGTCAAAGAGGTGCTGCGGAATGTCCTGCAACCCGGCCAGGAAGATGACCAGGGTTCCTCCAATTGTCCACACACCCATCAGGATCATGGAAGGCTTGGACAGAACGGGATCCGTTAACCATCCCGGACCGTGGATATCCAGAACACTTAGCGCAGAGTTTATCAACCCAAACTCCGGGTTGAATACCCACATCCAGAGCACGGATGTGGCAACAATCGGGACAATGGTCGGCACATAGTAGACCGTCCTGTAGAGGGAAACACCGCGCAGATTCTGGTTGAGCAGGAGCCCAAGGACGATGGCCAGGACGATGTGAAAGGAGACGCCAAATACGACCATGTAGAGTGTGTTGTATAGGGAAATCCAGAAGAGGTCGTCCTGCATGAGCTTCTCATAGTTGCTCAGCCCGACCCAGCGCAAAGGCTGTCCAAAGGTCGTAAAGACGTTGAGGCTGTAGTAAAAGGAGGCAACGACCGGAATGATGGTAAAGCTCGAGAAGCCAATGATCCAGGGGAGCGCAAACAACAGTCCAATCCGGAGGCGCCTGAACTCTTGTCGTGTCAGACCGAATGACATGCCAACCATCTCCAGTCTCCCGGCGGGCTGACCTGCCGGCCCGCCGGGATGTTCTGTCAAAGGAATATCCGAATCAGCTTACCTGCTGCCGGAAGTCCTGCAACTCCTGCTGCAGCTTGGCGGTCATTTCGTCCAAGCCCTGTTGCGGATCGATCTGGCCGTGAATGACCTCGTCCTGGAGGCGACGAATCTCGGTCTTGTACTGCTCCAGGACCGGGATGCGCGGCCAGGCGCGGCCGCCTTCCGACTCCGTCAGCTCTACATACAGTTCGTTATAGGGAAGAGAATTGAGGAACTCCGGATCTCTTGCGGCTTCGTTCAATGGCGGGACGTCGCCGACGAGATTGCCGAACTCAATCTGCTGCTGCTTACCGGCCATGAACAGCGCCAGTTGCCAGCCACCCTCCGGATTCTTGGCCCCATTCGGAACGTTGAACATCGCGCCGATTTCGACGAGGCTTGTCGGCTCACTGTATCCCGGTCCATACGGGGACTTGTAAACGCTGTAGTCGAGATCGGGGGCGTAACGGGGAATCCAGCTTCTCTTCCAACTGCCATCGATCTGCATGACGATCTTATCGACATACCACGGGTCTTCCGTCAGAGAACTGCGGTTGCCGAATCCTGAAACGTAGCGGTCGATCTTTTCAATGTCGTACTTGTCGGCGTAGGACTTGAACCACTCAAGGGTGTAAAGCAACGCCTCTTCTGAACCGGCCGTGATGGTGTCGGTCTCCTCGTCGTAGAACTGAGCGCCGTTTGCCCAGCCCCAGTGCCAAAGGCTGCCCGAGCGGAGCCAGGGAAGAAAACCCAACCGGGTGATGTTGCCATCGTCATCCCATGTGGTCATCGCTTCAGCCATCACATCTAGATCGGCGAAGGATTCAGGAGGGCTGTCACTGCTGAACCCTGCCTCTTCGTACAGCGTGTTGTTGCTGTGCAGGGCAAAGACGTTGAGCGTATGGCCGGTACCCCAAAGGTGCCCTTCAGACCATAGAGCTTCCCAGGCCGGCTTGGACCACCCCGCACCGTCAAATCCATCTCGCTCCGCATAGTCTTCCAGCGGGAGCAAGAGACCGCGGGGTCCCCAAGTATAAGCCTGCGACCAGAGTGAGACCATGTCGGGAGGGTTGCCGCCCTGAATGGCGACCTGAGCCTTCTGGGTAACATTGCCCCAGCCAATCGACATGAAAATCGCGTTTTCGCCTGTTTGTTCGTTGAATCGCTCGACCTGGTTCTGCGCCTGTGCGGCCTCCTGCAGGCCAAACATCGACCAATAGATGATCGGCAGGTTTTCCTGTACCGGTGATGCCGCCTCTTCTGCGGCGGGCATGGCCCCCTCAGGCATCACACATGCGGCCAGCGCGGCGCCGCCAGCGCCCATAGCCATGGCGCGCAAAAATCCGCGTCGACTCAACTGTTTGCGGGAATTTCGAGGATCAGACATTTTCTCCCCCTTTGAGTTTGGGATGGGCCGCGGCCAAGACCGGTCACGGCCAGGCTTGTCGCGAGCGCGACCAAGCCTATGTCGTCTTCAGCTCCATCGAAGCACGGTTATGTGGACTTCCGTTTGGCAAAGAACGCACCTCCCTTACTTGTTGGTCGTCTCTCGGCGGCTGTTCCTCTCTGGACACAATGTCTACCGGGTCAAAAGGGCGCCTGCGCCTCACTGCCTTGTACAAACCTGGGCGCAAGGGTCTCCCGCCGCTGCGTGGCGGCCCTCAACGACTACCACTCCCAGTGAGAGACTTCGTCGTCCACGTCGATCACGAAGATGTAGGGCTTCATGGTCCCGTTGTGCCGGTCCAGGTAAGACGTGTTCACGTGGAGAACCTGGTCAGCGGCAAGATAGCTGACGACAACCGGCGCGCCCGAAATTGTGTTCAATCCCTCGTACAGGACGATGTTGCCCGATTCAGACTGGTGTTCTTCCGCCAACTCCCGCACTGGAGGGAGTACCGGCCCTGATGCTACGCCATCGTCGCCGATAAATTTGAAGTTGAATGCCCCATCTCCGCCTATCGTAATGTTGACGGGCGTGCCAGCGTGGCTGATGAGACAGGTAGAGCAATCAAGCGCTGCAAAAACGGAAATGAAAACAGTTGCGTGCAGCGTCCTGCCACTGTTGTCAGAGATGCGATAGCTAAAACTGTCTTGGCCAACATAGTCCGCCTTGGGCCTGTATGTGAAGGCCAGCGTTTTTCGAAACGCATTGCTGGAAAATGTTGTAATCCTTCCGTTTTCCGGTCCAGTGAAATCGAAGCTGCGAAATTCCGGCAGTGTGTCATTGCCCAAAACTTCCACTTCAACGCTGCCGTTCTTGGGGACGGAAACGTAGTCGTCGACCAGAATGTTCGGGGAAGGAGGAGACTGCGCGAATGTAGGCGTGAAGGCGAATGCCAGCATTGCCAGAGACAGCAGCAGCGCAAACGCAAGAATACGGATAAGACGCGAGCCTATATGGATTCGGTCAAACAGGAATTGGGCAAAGTCGCCGCGACACTGGGTGATCATAGGGTCTCTTTCTCGTGGTGAATTTGATACTGGAATCTAGGTTGATTAGGTGTCTGGGAAGGCCATGTGGACCGTGCGCAGTGTAGAAAACCGGTTCGCAAAACTGCAACATGCGCCTAGTCAATCTTACATCTGAAGTCGGCGGTGTGCCAACCCTGTTCACGTATACGCTGCAAAGGCCAATTCGTTTGACGAAAACATCGGGAGGTGAATCTTGTAGGAGTTGAGGAACCGCTCGCGCTCTGTTCAGGCCAGCCGCAAGATTAGTAACTGACCACTGGGCTCCATCTGTGGGCTACTTCAGCTTGAATCTCTGTCAGGTAACCGTGTGAACGCGAACATGAGCTTGAGATCGGCATCTTTGCTTCACGGCCCCATTTCCCTGTGGCCACCTTAAAGGTAGAGCTATTGTAGCGCACCGGAACAGGGTCGTCAAGGAGCAAGATTCGGCGTGTGCAGTACGGATTTGGAGTAGCCAAGGGAGGCGGACGGCAGGCGTCAGCGTGGATTCCCTGAGGCAGCCCCAAGCATGGGCCACTTTTGCTCCGTCCCTCGCTCAAGAGTCAACAACCAACTTCAAAATCCCTAAAGTCCCCCCAATTCCCCGTTCAAACAATAGCCCGCACGCCCCGCCACCCACTGACCACTGCCGTTCGGGCGCAACAGCGGAACGCGGGACCAACTCTTACCCACCCCGGTCGCCGGCTAGGTCACCCCAAGGTAAGGTAGCGGCTATTGTTGGCCCTACATCGGAGGTCGTCAGAAATCCGCAGACCGGAACCGGTCTTACTTCGATATCGCTCTCTGGCCAAAGAAGCTCTTTGTAAATCATCTTTACGCATGCAATAAGGGTACCCGACACACGAAAGTAAGTCCGTAAGGTTTTTTTATGAATTTATTCATAAAAATGTTTGACAAGGGGGCCAATCCTTGCTACTATAGGGGTATACGTGCCCGCTCTTAGCGATGGAAGGTTCAGGTGCAGACAGTTCGCAGCCGCATTCTTGATATATTGAAGCAGAGTGGCCAGGCCACAGTCGGCGCGCTGGCAGAAAGTCTCGACCTGGCTCCGATTTCGGTAAGGTATCATCTGGACATCCTGCTCTCGGACAATCTCATCACAGTTTCACAGGCCGAGGCGCGGCGGCGAGTTGGACGGCCGCAAAAACTCTATTCTCTGACGGAGAATGCGGAGTCCCACTTTCCCGACAATTTCGCTCTTCTTACCGCCGGCGTCGTTCGCCAGATGAAGCAGATGCTGCCACCGGAGAAGATTGAAGGCTGCTTTCGCACACTAGCGGAAGAGATGGCGCAACCGGTCACGCTGCAAAGCTCGTCCGATGAGGAGTTGGATGAGCGGATGGGGAAGGTGGTCGCCTTCCTCAATGAAAGGGGATATCTGGCGCAGTGGGAGCCGACAAGTGGCACGCTGCGCACGCACAATTGCCCCTATACTGGTGTGGCCGCTGAGCACAAGGAGCTCTGCTGCATGGACCTCGCGCTGGTGGAATCGTTGAGCGGCCAAAGTTGTGAATGTGTGCAGGCCATTGCCGACGGCGCCACCTGTTGCAGCTTTCGCGTGCAGACGGATGTAGACGGGCAAACGGCCCTAACGCAGAATGTGGAATTGACTGTTTCGGAGCACGAGCGTTCCTTCCCTGGAATCGACAGCTATGCCAGCGACAACGCGTAACCTGAATCTGCCGGAGCTGCCGCTGGTTGAAGAGGCAGGCGCCAGGCAAAACGGGCAAAAACATCGGACGAAATACGGCAATGTGACCTTGTCGCCTCTGCCGGGCGCGGACGCCTTGGCCGCAATGACCGAACCGACCCATGACAGCTACGGCCGCCGTGTCCGCTACCTGCGCATTAGCCTGACAGACGCCTGCAATCTGCGCTGCGTCTACTGTATGCCGGAACATATGCAGTTCCGACCGCGTCATGAACTGATGTCGGATGAGGAAATAATCTATCTTGTCAAAGTCGCTGCCAGCCTGGGGGTGGACAAGATTCGCCTTACAGGCGGCGAGCCGACCATCCGCCCTGGTGTCGTGGACCTTGTGCGCCGCATAAACACAGTGCCCGGTGTCGAAGACGTAGCGATGACGACTAACGCATTGCTCCTGGATGAATTGGCCCAGCCGCTGGCCGATGCAGGTCTGAACCGGGTCAACATTAGCATCGATACGGTAGATCCTGAACGTTTTCGCCGCATCACGCGCTGGGGCGACGTTGACGACGTCTGGCGAGGCATCGAGGCAGCGGAGCGAGCCGGTCTGCGGCCCGTCAAGCTAAACTGTGTCGTCACTCGCGGCTTCAACGAGGAGGATGTGATCGACCTGGCCCGGCTCACCCTGAAGAAGGAGTGGGAAGTTCGCTTCATCGAGATGATGCCTTTTGGCGAGGTCAGCGACTTTCAGCTGAGCAACGTCGTCTCATTCCGCGAGATTCAGGAGAAGGTCGAGTCGGTCTTTGGCCCGTTGGAAGAGGCCAGCTACGATTTCATTGATCCCAGCCGACCATTCCGGATTCCCGGGGCGACGGGCACCCTGGGCTTTATCAGCAGCGTGACCGAGCCATTCTGCCAGGGCTGCGGCCGCGTTCGGTTGACGGCGGACGGCAAGTTGCGTCTATGTCTTTTGCGGGATGACGAGGTTGACCTGCTGACCCCTTTGCGCGCGGGGGCCGGTTTCGATAAGATACGCAGGCTGATGCAGGAGGGCGCCTTCCACAAGCCGTGGGGACACGGGCTTGCGTCGGGGGTATTCGCCGACGATCGGGCGATGAACCAGATCGGTGGCTAAGGCTTCAGCGGCGTGGGAAGCGGTGGCGGGCGCCCGTAGGAGAGGTGGACTGCGACAGTGGCCTGTCCAGGGCATCAGAGAGTGGTCGTCGCTGCTATAGCGTTAAGCTTTGTGCCTTTTGGAATCATCCTGTGATCGGTTATAGAAGGAAAATCACCAACTGGCGTCGATAATTTGACAAACCAGCCAGGTCGGAAACATTTATTCACTTAAGGAGAGTTCGATGGACATTACCCTCACTGACACAAGCACGAATGTCGTAACACTGACTGAGATGGCTGCCGATAAGCTGGGCGGCATTCTGGATCAGAAGGGCCTGCGCGAGTCACACGCGTTGCGCGTTTTTGTGAAGGGCGGCGGCTGTGGAGGGATGCAGTACGGCATGACCTTTGACGACGACGTCCAAGAGTCGGACCAGGTCTTCGAGCAGTTTGGGCTGCGTGTGGTAATAGATCCGACCAGCTTCCTGTACGTTGGCGGTTCCAGCATTGACTATATCGATAACCTGATGGGCGGAGGATTCCACATTGAGAATCCGAACGCTGTCAGCTCGTGCGGCTGCGGGAGCAGCTTCCGGACCAATGGCGCGCCGGCGGGCGCTGCCGCGGGCGCCGGTTGCGGGAGCGGCTGCGGCAGCTAGTCGCGGCTGGATGAATTCAAATTTGCAGCGGTAGGAGTTGGGGTATCAGAACGCCAGTCGCCCGTCGTTAGCGCGGGCGGCTGGTTTGCAGACCCTTGGCTTGCCCGGAACGGAGTGCCATGCAGGCACGATACTACACCTTGAGGGAGGCGAAGGCCGCGCTCCCCATTGTAAAGGCGTTGATGGCCCAGGTGCAGGAGGCGCGCAGTGAAATCTTGCGCTTGCGGCCTGAGATCTGGCCTGTATTGCAAAAGGCGGCCCAAAATGGGGGCAACGCTGCCGCCGGCGAAGTCTATACCCATTTCGACAAACTGGAGTCCGGCGTTAAGGGAATTCTGGAAATGGGGATCCTGGTGAAGGACATTGATCAGGGCCTGATTGATTTCCTGTCGATTCGCAATGGGCGGGAGGTTTATCTTTGCTGGAAACATGGTGAAGAGGAGCTTTCCTTTTGGCATGATGTGCATGCCGGGTTCGGCGGCCGCCAACCAATTGATCCCGCCGACTTTTAGTTGCCGGAAGGAAGTTCTGCCACTTCTCAGAATATCCATTCCCCATCTTTAGTCGCAATCCGTAACAAGAAACAGTGAGTAGATACGATGCCCAACCCATATGGCGCGCCTGAAGTTAGTGTACGCGATGTCGCAGAGAAGCAGCGGGAAGGCGAGCAATTCCATTTGGTGGATGTGCGGGAACCCAATGAGTTGGAATTGGCCAGCCTGCCGGACGGCGCGTTCATCAGCATGCCCTTGAGTGAACTGCGCGAGCGCCGGCTGGAGGCCCTGCCGGAGGCGTTGAGCCAGGATAAGCAGGCCGAGGTTGTCCTGTTCTGCCACAAAGGACTGCGCAGCGCGCAGGTTACCGTGTTCTTGCGCCAGCAGGGCTGGTCTAACGCCGTCAGCATGGCCGGTGGCATAGATGCCTGGGCCGAAGAGATCGACGAATCGGTCGGCCAGTACACAAGCATGTAGAGTGTTGACCGCGTCTTCTGAGGAGGAATGAGGAGATACTGTTGAAATCGATCTGGCCCCCGAGCAAAGTACGAAAGAATGATATTGTCTGGATCGATCTGGGCGATTTGGGTGACCTGGTCTATCCACAGGGGCCCCACGAGCAGTGGCAGGATCACGGGCTCGGGCTGCTGCGGACGATCATGCACAACAACGGCATCGAGACCGACATTGTGTCCACGCGGGCGGTGACCAGCTGGGAACAACTGGCGCCAAAGCTGCGGGGTTACAAGATGGCGCTGATGAATGTGCGCAGCTACACATTCCCGGTGGCGTTAAAGGCCGCCCAGATTTTCAAAGAGATCAATCCGGATGGTCTGGTTTTGGCCGGCGGCATGCACGCAACGGTCGCGCCGGACGAGATGGCCGAGGTTGAGGCATTTGACAAGATCTGCCAGGGAGCAGGAGAGGAAGTGATCCTCGATCTGGTGCGAGATCCGGACAGTTTTTCAAGAGTATTCATGGGGCAGGGCTCCCGCTCGATGGCCGACTGGCCGCAGATCAACCGCGAACTGTGGCCCAAACCGGCCAGTTGGAAGGAAGCGCTGGCGATTGGGCGCCCGCGGCGGGCAGTTCGGGTTAGCAAGCTGGAGCGGAACTTCAACTGGCCGATGGAACCGGAGTGCGGCTGGGGCCCGCCGCCGGTTGCCACGATTATCACGAGCCGCGTCTGCCCCTGGCAGTGCGTGTTCTGCAACGAGGCCTCCTACATTCCCAACATGGGCCGTCGTCCGGTGAGCATGATCATCGACGAGCTAAATGCGCTCGATGAGAAGTACGGTGTGGGCTCCGTCGTCATTCACGACTCGATGTTCTTCCAGAACCCGAAGTGGCTGCAGGAATGGATACAAGAGTATCCTCGCCGGGCCAACCGAGTGTGGCCCTACTGGGCGGCCGCCCGCGCAGACACGGTTCGCCAGTGGCCCGAGCTGTTCACGGCGCTCGTGCGGGAGACCAACTGGAACCTGATTTCCATCGGCTTCGAGTCTGGCAGCGACCGCATCTTGAAGCTGCTCAACAAGGAATGCACCGAAGAGGACAACGACTACGCTATCGATCTCGTTAACCGCCTTGGCGACGAGATGGAGGCGGAAGGCAAGGAGCCCCCAGTCTTCTGGTCCAACATTATGCTGGGCATCCCCGGGGAAACGGATGAAGATGCCTTCAAGACGATGCGCATGCTTAAGCGGATGAAGCGGGTCTTTCCCTCCATCTCCTACTACGCGCCGTATCCGGGCTCAGCGCTGGGCTTTCAACTGATCGCCGAAGGCAAAAGCCTGATGAGCCGGGAAAACTATCACCGTTTCCCCGACGACGAGAAAGTGAAGGGTGTCGATTATGGATTCTACCGGGAGCTGTTGGCGGGCAAGTATGACGTCGAAGTGAATCGCGGCCTGACGGAAGCTGAACAGCGGCGCGGCTATGAGGGCATGTACCAGCAGGCCCTGGTAAAGGCCTAAGAGATGAGAAATAGCGCCCCGCAGTACACTTTAGCAATCTCAGCTGCCAGCTCATGACCGCATATGCATTTTGGAACAATAAAGGCGGAGTAGGTAAAAGTTTTCTCTGCTTTGTGGCTGCGACTGAGTATGCACACGCCCATCCTGGCGTGGATGTATATGTGATCGACCTTTGTCCTCAGGCAAATGTCTCAGAAACTCTCCTGGTCAAACCCCACGCACTGAGCGAGCTAATCGGAGAAAATCCACGGCGTACGATTGCCGGCTACCTGGAAGCGCGTCTGAATTCGCCTTTCCAGAGCTTGAGTGATGTAAGCCCGTTCGTAATGCGCCCCAAGGACTACAACGCTAATCTACCTACTAACTTGCTGTTGGTTTGTGGTGATAATTTGCTCGAAATCCTATCCGAGGCAATTCGGCAGACATCTCAATTGGCAATTCCAATCGACGCGTGGAAGCAGGTTCTCAGCTGGATTAGAGATCTGACAGTTTCTTTGCGTCAACAGAGTGGAAATCGAGATTCTCTCTTCATTCTTGACTGTAACCCGAGCTTTGCCATTTATACACAGTTAGCCCTCGTCGCGGCGGAAAACGTTGTTGTACCCTTTACCGCGGACGAAAGTTCACGCCGTGCCATAGAGAATGTTGTTGCCCTTCTCTATGGTTACCCTGGCAGTGACCCCAAAATTGATGCCTATGCCAGAATTAACTTTGCAAAAAGGGCAAAGAGCGAAGGAGTCGTTACCCCAAAACTCCACGCCTTTGCCAATAGCCGAGTGACCCTTTACCAGGGAAAGGCAAGTGGCGCTTTCGAGACAGTAAGCAAGACCATCAAGGAAACGCTCGACCGGCTCCATGAGAATCATCGCCAGGTCTTTACTACCCCCAAAGAAAAGCCAAGTGAAAGATTTATTGAGATTCCAGACTATCACGGCGCATTCGTCACGATGACAAAAAAGGGGATTCCTCTGTTTAACCTTCGCCCAGGACCAAAGGAGATCGAAGGTGAGAGGGTCCAACTCAATCCCGATCCACTAGACCGCTATCGAAGCGCTCTTGCAACCTTTGTCGACTGTCTTTAGAGGGCTGCTGTGGCATCAACCGCAGCCTTGAATTACTTTGCCGCAGCTGTACGCGTGAGAACACTCCGCGGGGCAGCGACAGATTGGCGATTGCCCCAAAGGTTGCCGACTGAAAAGCAAGTTTTTTATCATGCAGCCCTTGCGGGATATGTCGCCGCGTGGGACGCCTACATCAACAACTTAGTGCGGTCGTTCTACGTTGAGATTGAAAACCCGCGAAATGCCGAGTTCCTTGCAATTTACAGCATTTCCCGGCAGGCTACGGAACGGGCTCTGATGAGGTTTAACACGCCTAACGCGGAAAATACGAGGGCCTTGCTTCAACAGTATACAGGCTATGACCCCATTGGCGACTGGGTTTGGACTAGAAGGAGAATGGTTGGCATTCAAGTTCGAGAAAGGCTGAATGAGATCCTGAGAGTCCGACATAGTTTTGCCCACGGATTCTCAGTGCCAGGTTACACATGGACGCAGTCGCCCACCGGACGTGTACGCCTGACGAGCGAAGCCATTGGTGACACGGAAGCGTTCTTCAATAATCTAGTGCGTGTCACAGACACTGGGATGAAGAAACATATCCTTGCGGCTTACGGGGTCACAGTTGCCTGGTAATGAGTTTCCAATTCTGCCGACATCTTCAGGCAGAACGAAGGGGAGGAAGGACGCTGCGAGTTGAAGAGATACCAGGGCAAGAAAATCTGTACGAAGTGCCAGCAAATGCTCCCATTCAACGCCTTCTACCGAAAACGAAATCTATGGTGAAAATTGTGCCATGCGGCATTTGGGGAAAATAACATAGGTGAAAGGGCATCGACAAAGGTAGCCGTGTTCTCTATGGCGGTAGCGGTCGTCAAATTTCTGTTTCAATTGTTTTCGTAATGTTCGCAAGAAATCAGGGTCGACTTTCCTCTTACAGTTGAAGAAGGCCTGAATGATGAGCAGCTTTTCCAATCCCCACTACATGTACCTGTTCGACATGAAGAACGGCAAGAAAAAGCTGGCCTACGGACAGAGCCCGGAGGACGCGCTGGACATTCTGCGCATTCGCCTGTCCGACGAGGAGATGGGCCAGATCAAAGCCGACCAATACGTGCGCATCAGCCAGCGAAAGCTCCAAGAACACGTTGACGATCTCGGATGATGCTGCGCACCGCGGCCGCGAGATTGGGCGCGCGCCTGCGCGCCGCGTTGGGACGCTCCGCGAATAGTACCCCTCGCTCAACCCTGACACGCCCGCAGCAGCGGCTCCTCGGCGCGCTGCTGCGGGGTGATACCCTCAAGTCCCATCGCTACCTCGACGGCAACAAGGAATACCGTCTGCATCCACTTGGCGGCGGCTCCAGTCCTGTGGCGGCGCGAGACGTAAGTCGATTGGAAGATGAAGGGCTCCTGCTCAGCAACCATAAATTTCCCGCGGCCACGCTTTTCCTGTCACCGCGCGGGCGAAAGGCTGCCGCTGCAACTGTGCCGGCAGTCGGAGCGGCTCAGGACGACTCTGCCATCACGGCTTCCCGGTAGCGGAGCATTGGAGTGGCCGCGACGCGAATTCGGGATGCCTGCCCACTCAGGCCTGCGGCGTCTTCTAATGATCCTCCGGCAACTGAACGCCTAGATCTTCGGGGATTTCACCACCGTAGGGATTCCTGAAATCCACCTTGGGAAATCTCATATCACTGGTGTCAACGGGAAGATCGGGGTCCGTCTCGGAGAGCTGGCGATGGATCCTTTCGGCGGCCGCGCGGAAGGCTCCCACACCGATCCCCTGACACTGGTCTTCCACTCCCCGAAGCTTCGGCAGGCCGCGGCGAAACATCTTCAGAGCGCCTCGCCGGTTGCCCTTCTCCATCTGAAGAAATGCGACGCCGACCTGCAGGATGCCCTGGTAAATGTCACGCACCGGCCGCGACTCTTCGTTCCAGGCCAGTTCCAGGTATTCGTGCTGGTCGAAGTATCGCCCCTGGTTGAAGGCAAGCAGCCCTGCCACTGCCGCGCGGCTGGGCGGGTCCACGCAACCGTTGAGAAGCCGGGGCGATGGATGAATGTGTCGGTCAACCACGGCCACAAGCTCTTCCATCATGCGGCTGCGCGCCCAGGCATGGTCGGCCCCCGCCTGCCGGGCCTTCTGAAGCGTCTCCACGTCGACGTGGCTGCCAAAGGCGTAGATGGGCGTAAGGCGTGTGTGCGGTTTCAACTTGCACTGTCTGATGGCAGACTCCCAGTCGCCGGGCGTCTTCAGGTCGAGCAGGGCCAGAACGGGAAATGTGCTGGCCACCGCGCCCATGAACGATTCAGATCGGTCGATCGTGACCGGGTCGCCCCCTGCAGCTCGCACAACGTCTTCCAGGCGAACCGAAAAAAAGAGGTCCGGCTCGAGAATCACGACGACCGGTCGGTGCTGATCTGTGTCTACCACTTTGCCCTCCAAACGGGTATTTTTCAGTCTAGTCTGCAAGCACTTAGCAAGCAACTGTGTTCGCAAACCGAATCTGACCAGTCGGGAATTCTGCTGGCCAGGCAGGTGGGAAGAAGGCCCGTTGACTGGGCCCGCGAGTGAATGTCGGCGCCAACTTTTCCATTGCAGAAACAGCGATCCTCTCTGTTATACTAATGCCAAACCGGCAGGAGCAGAAAGGAACGCAATGGAGAGTCATGAAAAAGCGGCCGAACAGCTCGACAAACTGTCTTACGAGGAGAGCTATGCCCAGCTCCAGGAGATTCTGGAACGTCTCGAGGCCGCCGAACTGCCTCTGGCGGATTCGCTGGAACTCTACGAGAAAGGCGTGAAGCTCGCCTCGCGCTGCGGCGTGTTGCTCGAAGAGGCCGAGCTCAGGGTCAGGAAGTGGCAGCCGGACGGCAACCTGGCGCAGTTGGGCGACCCTAAGGAACAGTAGTGAAATGCAGTTGCTCGGGAACGGCTCCATCATCTGGCTGCCACTGAGTGTCGGCCTGATCGTACAACTATACAAGTTTCTCTTCGAGTGGATCCAGCATCGTGATTTTGACCTGCGGGTGCTCGCCCGCGCGGGGGGCATGCCCAGCAGCCACGCGGCAATGGTCTGCAGCCTTGTCTCCGCCATCGGCTACCGGTCCGGTCCGCGCAGCGACATTTTTGCCATGGCCGCAATCTTCGCCCTGGTTGTCATGTACGATGCAACCGGTGTGCGGCAAGCCGCGGGCAAGCAGGCAAAGGTCCTGAACCAGATCCTGCGTGAGCTCTTCACAGGTCAGCCGGTCAGTGAAGAGGAGCTGAAGGAACTGATCGGCCATACTCCAACCGAGGTATACATCGGCGCGCTTGTCGGCGTCCTCTACACCGTCCTGTGGTTTCAGTTTGGCGCATGAGCGGAGCGCAAGCTACCTACGTCTCAACCCCGTTTCGGCGGCGCTGACTCCCCAAGTTTCTCAAGCAGGCTGCAATAGGCGATCTGACTTTTGCGGAAGCTGGCCAGCCGGAAAAACTCGTCCGGCGCGTGGATGTTTTCGTCTTCAAGCCCGAATCCGAAGCTGATAGTATCGGCCCCAAGCTGCTTGCGAAAGACACCTGTGATGGGAATGCTGCCTCCGCTTCGTGTCTGGTAAGGGTCGCGTCCGTACAACTCTCTATGTACGGCTGCCGCGGCTCGATTTCCCCAATGGTCTGCTGAAATACTGTAAGGCTGGCCTTGAATGGAAAGGGGCGCTACCTCCACACGCACGCCGGGCGGGGCATGCTGCTTCACATGTGCCCCCAAGAGCTCTACGATCTGGCCTGGGTCCTGGTCGGCCACAAGCCGGCATGTTATCTTCGCATGCGCAGAGTTGGGCAGAACCGTCTTGATCCCTTCTTCCTGGAATCCGCCCCAAATGCCGTTCATCTCCAAGGTCGGTCGGATCCACCCGCGCTCGCGGTTTGCGTAGCCCGGCTCGCCGAACTCCTCCTCCAGGCCCAGCGCCTGCAGGTATTCAGCGCCGTCAAATGGGACCCGGGCGATGGCGTCGCGTTCCACCTGGCTGAGTTCGACGACGCTGTCGTAGAATCCCTCCACCGCGACCGTGCCGTCGGCCCGCCGCAAGGAGGCAAGGATCTGTGTAAGCGCATGAATTGGATTCTGAATGCGGCCGCCGTGCAGGCCGGAATGGAGATCGGTGGCCGCGCCATGGACATTGATCTGCAGGCCGCAGATGCCGCGCAGGGACAGGAGCAGGATCGGCTCCGTTTCACTGAACTGACCGCCGTCCGCGCTGACAGCAAGGTCACAGGCGAACCGTTCCCTATGCTGCGGCATGAACTCCGGGATCTGGGGGCTGCCGATCTCCTCCTGGCCTTCAAAGCAGAATCTCAGATTGACGGGGGCGGCCCCATCGCTTTGCAGCAGCGCTTCAACCGCCAGGATGGGCGCCAGCATGTTTCCCTTGTCGTCGGACGCGCCGCGGGCGTAGACGCGGTCGTCCACAATGGTGGGCTCAAAAGGCGCGTTCGTCCACAGCTCTACGGGGTCGACAGGCTGCACGTCGAAATGGCCATAGATCAGGATGGTGGGCTTGCCGGGGGCATGCAGCCAGTCGCCGTAAACGACGGGATGACCACCGGTCGGCAGCAGTTCGACATTTTCGACGCCGGCTGCCGTCAAACGCTGGGCGACCCAGTCTCCGGCGCGGGCTACGTCTCCGGCGCGCTCCGGCAGCGCTGAAATGCTGGGAATGCGAAGGAAGTCAAGCAGTTCGTCGAGAAACCGCTCCTCGTTGGATCTGAGAAAGGACTGGTAGGCTGGCATGGGTGGGGCTCCTTGGACGGGTTCCGGATCTGGCCATGCGGCGCATTCTACTGCAGTGCCTTCGGGCAGGTCAAGGGGGCGCAGGCTTTGACAGTAAGAACTGAGATCGAGCGGACTTAGGCCGCTTGATGGCGAGCGCGACGACCGGGTGACGGAAGATTGCCGAAATGACAAGGTCTTGCAAGACGCCCCCACCCTCAGGGCAATGGCATCTGAATTGGGTCAACGTAAACGAGCCTGTCGGAAAACTGACCATCTGCTGAAGGATCTCTCCCACTAAGATGCGTATGCCCCAAATTGCCCGCAAAAACCCTTGACATCGTGTAGCCAGTCGGGCACACTTGTTCGACATTGGTCATACATTCCCTCGCGTTTGTATGATGTCCCCGACCTAAACCAATCGCCCCGCCCGCGCCTGACCTGCCCCCGCAGCTTGTACCACCCGTTATGTTAGTCCATCAAGCACGGGGACAGGGTCGGCAGTCAAGAGGGCCTCAGGCGCCGGCGGCCGATAGCCCAGTGAGCTGTGCGGTCTGACCCGGTTGTAAGTCCGCCTATACCGCTCCTTCAGCACACGCGCCTCCAGAAACGTATAGAAGACCTCCCTGTCCAGCAGCTCGTCCCTCAACTTGCCGTTGAAACTTTCGATGTAATCGTTCTCTCACGGCGACCCAGGCTCGATATAGAGCGTCCTGGCCCCCACCCGCCCAAGCCACTCACGCACAGCCCGGGCCGTAATCTCCGGCCCGTTGTCCGAGCGAATGTGGTCGGGCACGCCTCTGGACACCATCAATTCGGCCAGCGCCTCTATCACATCGGCAGACCGTATGCTGCGGGCAGCCCGGATTGCCAGACACTCTCTGCTGTATTCGTCGATGACGGCCAGCAACCGCACTCCTGTGCCGTGATGGAGCCTCAGGTGCACGAAGTCGTAGGCCCACACATGGTCCTTCCACGCAGGCCGCAGACGCACGCACGAGCCGTCATTGAACCACAGACGCCCTCTCTTCGGCTGCTTCACAGGCGCCTTCAGACCTTCTCGTCGCCATATCCGCTCCACACGTATGTGGTTCACTCGCCAGCCGCGATGCCTCAGAAGGGCGGTGATCCTGCGATAACCGTACCTGCAGAACTGACTGGCCAGCGCCGTGATCTCCTCGGTCAGCGCCTTCTCATCCTCCACCGGGCTCGGCTTGTATCGCTGTGTGGAGCGAGGATGACCCAGCACCCTGCAGGCGCGTCGCTCCGAAACCCCAAGGTGCGCCTTCACGTGGTCGACACACTGGCGACAACGTGAAGGACTCAGAAGTTTCCCTCAGACGCCTCTCTCTGTATCTGGTTGTCCAGTGTCAGGTCCGCCACCGCTCTCTTCAGGCGGCTGTTCTCCAACTCCAGACGCTTCAGACGCCTGGCCTGGTCGATCCTGAGACCCCCGTACTCGCTGCGCCAGCGGTAGAAAGTCTGATCGGTCACGCCGATCCGGCGGGCGGCCTCAGCCACTGTACTGCCCTCGGCTATCGCCCCCTCAGCTTCTCTCAGCTTGTTGATCACCTGCTCCGGCGTATGTCTCTTCTTCGCCATCTTTTCCCCCTTTCTACGGCCCAAATACTAACACTATAACTGGACCAGTTTTTGGGGGACGGGTCACTACACCCAAAGTGCCTCCGAGACCACAGAAGAGTGCCGTGGGTCTTTTGGACAATTGCTTCCTCATGTTTTTCCTCTTCGGTCACTGTCCACAGCAGATTAGTTTACCCCCGCTTGCGCGGGGGAATCTTTGTGTGTGAGGATGGGGAAGGGACGAGTCATGACAGAATTTGCAGGATTCCGATCACCACGATAGCGGCGACCTGGAGATTCAGGACGATGACCGCCAAATACAGAGAGATTACAAACGAATTCCAGAGCCAAATCGGTAAAGGGAATGGCCGTGTGAGAAATTCCCTGATAAGGCCTTCCTGTATGGCATCGACGCACTTTCACTCACTATGAAAAGCTCGCGCGACGTTTCCTGGCCTTCTTACACTTTGTTCCTACATTGTTCTGGCTCGAACAAAATGTCAACGCGCTAGTCACTAAGCCCGAAGAGGAACCAACTCCCGAAAGTTAAGAATAGAACAACGAAAGCCCAGGTCAGGCAGACAAATGTTGTGGCGCCTATAACAACGCTCGGTCTCATTATCTTACTGAAATCCTCTCCTCTACGCAGGTCGAAGAACAGTAGTAACGGTAACAGCGCGATAAGCGTTTTCGACAGAAGGGGAACGGAAAATCCCATGTGATAGGACGGTATCCCGAACACCTCCCAGCCGACGGAATTAAAAAATAGCACTCTTGGCAACTCAGAGTAAAGGCCATGCCACAAGACCGCTGCCAGAAAGAGCCACACATTCAACCGGCGCACGCTAAACATGACGAGAAGACACGTGCCTACATTGAAAGCCGTTTCGACCACCCCCCTATCCAACGTAAAATACAACGCCTCAAACCAAGAAATCCCTTGGTTCAAGAGCGCCATCGCTTCGACAAATGAATACTGGAACAGTTCTATTTCTTCCCAGGATATGGAAACATACTCGCCAAAGTGCTGCAGGGCCACCAGGCAGCTGTAGCCGAGTCCAAACAGCACGCCTTCCTTCCATGTACGCACACTCGTTGCGGGGAAGAAGAGTATCAGCCAGCGAATTCCCTCGCGGAACAGTCCGATAATGAACGCCCAAATGATCCAGGAAGTAGGATAATTCACAAAAATATAAGGAAAGGGGGCTAAGAGTTCCCCGAATAATGGATGCGTAAGTACCTGGCCCAGAGGTATCCGCACCAGGCCATTGACAGCGAACGCGCCGAAGCCGAAGAACAGACTGCCCCACAGCGCACGGCTGTGTCTTTGCCAGACGATAACCGCAGCAGCTGGGAGGACGATCATAAGTGACAGTATTGCAACGGACATCTGAATTCCTCTTCCTGCCCGCCGCTATCGCAGGCAGCCACGGGACTATGACCGAATTCGTTACCGAGAACGCAGCATCGTCGTACGTTTCACCAACAAAGTCAAGTGGTACCGACGCATTTTCACTCGCTATGAAAAGCTCGTGCGACGTTTCCTGGCCTTCTTACACTTTGCTCCTACATTGATCTGCCTCGAGTGAAATGTCAACGAGCCCTAATCTTCACCCCTTTGGCTGCAAGCTTCAATCCGTCCTGTGTGTCTCGAGAGCTTTTTTGCAGATGGCGATTATGGTAATGAAGTTTATGCAGCGCATTCGCTGCTTCAAAGGACATGCCGTGACCTGCCCCCGATGTTTGTACCACTTGTCATGTTAGTCCGACAAGCGCGGGGACAGGGTTGGCAGGCATGGCGACCTCAACCTTCTCAACACCTCCGCCGCCATCTCCGAAGACCAGAACCGGTACAGCCTCGAATCCTTCGCTGTCCAGGGCCTCGCAGAGCTCGAAGAGCCGTCCGACCCCGACGAGCCCGCCACAGCCGTGCTCACCGAAGAGGGCAGACAACGCTTCGGCATCCGGCCCCAGTCCTCCTACACACAGGAAGACCTCGACAAACTCAGAAACGACGCGCTGCAATACCGCTTCTCCAGGAAAGACCTGCCATACCTGATCGAAATGACGAAAGCGATGCGTGACGAGATGGAAGCAGCCCGGACTGCGCTCACCAGCGGCGCCGAATCCGCCCCCGAGCCCCTGCGCGACCCCCTGACCGGACAGCCCATGGACAGGCTGCCCGCCCGCGCCAGAGCCGGCGTCGTCCCCGAAACCGGCGAAGTCGAAACCGACCCCGAAGTCCTGGAGGACCAGGTGCGCCAGGCCGGCGAACTCATTCGCCTCCTCGAGAAACTCTATCGGGATGACGAATACGAGAGAACGCAGGACGAACTTAACAACCCGGACGCCCCCAATGGCGCCGTAATCAACCACCAGCCCGTTCCAACCTCCTGACCTGGGAAGGTTGAAAACAAATAGCATAGTACGAACACCTGCCGCCCCTCCGCGCGGCAGCGTAACCCCCTACCCACCATCCTGCCGCCCCACCCGCCGCAACGCCCATCAGACCGCCCAACCCCCCTCAACACCTCGTCAGACGCTCGCAAACGCCCATTCATCGCCCATTCATCACTCGCCCTGGCCCCGATTCGCGTCCCTTCGCGGATCCCCGCCCTTTTCCACCTCCAATCTCTCACAAACGCTCGCAAACACTCGTAAACGCTCACAAACGCTCGCAAACGCTCGTAAACACAAACGCTCACGAACACTCACAAACACTCGTAAACGCTCATGCAACGCTCACGAACACTCACAAACACGCACCTCTCCCTCACACCATCCCCTTCGCGCGCCACTAAGGCGCTGCCCTCCTCCGTGCCCCTCCGTGGATAGGAAGCTGTTGCCGTTCGCCCCCGCAGTTCCCCGCCCTTCCCCCGCAGTTCCCCTGCTGAAAGCTCTCTCCCAATAGGATGCGATTGCCCTGGGAGCCTGAACTGGGTATGCTGAGTCGGCATGAATGTACGGTATAATAGGGAGCGCGCAAGCTGCGCATGTCAGTTTGCGGCGGTTGCAACATGGTCTGAACTGAGTCTGGCGGAGTCAAGGATGGCGGGATGAAGATGCGAGTGAATTCGCGCAAGGCTTATTTCCAAGGAGAAGCTGTTGCGTCATGGGCGCAAGGCGGTTTCCGTAGGGTTACTCCATGAGCGGCAGTGACGTTCGCTGGATCCAGCGATCCAATCAATATGACAAGGCGTTATCCCAATTGCAGGAGGCTGTCAAGCTGGCGCGGCGGCGGCAGCTCTCCCGGTTGGAATGTCAGGGGTTGATACAAGGCTTCAAATGCACGCATGAACTGGCGTGGAAGACGCTCAAGGACTTTCTTGAAGCACGCGGCGTTTGTGACCTTAACGGTTCGAGAGACTCGACCCGCGCCGCCTTCAATGCCAGCTTGATTGACAACGGCCAAACGTGGATGGAGATGATCCAGAGCCGAAATCTGACGACGCATACATATAATGAAGCCACTGCCGCCCAGATCGTTGCCGCGATTCTCGACAGTTACTTCACGGAATTTCAGCAACTGCAGGCAAGGCTGGCACGCCTGAAGCAAGCGGAAGCGACATGAAACCTGCTACGCAATCTTGCCAGGAAAGCGGCCTTTCAAACTCGGACATCCGGAAGATTTGCGGTGTCCTGGCCCGTCAACCGCAGGTGGAAAGAGCGGTTCTGTACGGTTCGCGCGCCAAGGGCTCCCACAGGAAGGGCTCTGACATCGACTTGACCCTCTGCGGCGGAGCAGACCTGACACTGCGTGTGCGCCACACAATCGCTACGGAATTGGATGACCTGTATCTTCCCTATATGATCGATCTGTCCATCTTGCGCGACATCGGCGACCCAGACCTGATTGAGCATATTGCGCGCGTCGGGACAGTTCTCTATGAGAGGCAACAGCGGATGATTGACGACGGAAGTTCTGGAGGAGCGGCGTCAGGCTCGGGGCAGCGATAACCTGGAAGCGGCCTGTCGATCACCCGGTCCGGTTCTGTCGGACAAACGGGCCGCAGCGCAGCGACTGCATCGATGCCGAACCTGCCGCTTTCGCCTGCGCGCCCCGTTCTGCCCGACCTCTTTGATTCTCGTTCAGACAGCGGCGCGAGGAACCAACGCAACGGAGGAATCATGACTCAGCGAGTCGCCATTATTGGACACACCGGTCGCGGGAACTACGGCCATTATGTTGACGAGGCTTTTGTCGGGGTCGAGGGGGCCGAGATCGTAGCCCTGGCTGACCCGGACGACGCCGGCCGCCAGCAGGCGCTCCAACGCACCGGCGCAAAAAGAGGATATGCCGACTACAGACAGATGCTGGCTGAAGAACGGCCCGACATCACTGTGATCGCCACTCGCGAGATCGGGGATCACCATGAACTGGCCATGGCCGCCGCGGCGGCAGAGACGCACATTTACATCGAGAAGCCGGTGGCGGCCTCGCCCGCGCAGGTCGACGAGATGGCGGCGGCTTGCGAAAGGAATGGCAAACTGTTGATTGTGGCATGTCCGTGGCGGGGGCACCCTCCCATCCAGCACGTTGCCATCCCCCTGATAAAGGGAGGCAAAATCGGCGAGCCTCGTCTCGCCCGCATCCACGGCATGAACGGCCATGAAGGGGGCAACCAGCTGTTTCTCGACCTCTACCCCCACTTCTTTGATTTTCTGTGGCAGATCTGGGGTGAGCCGCTGTGGTGTCACGCCCATATCACCCAGGATGGCCGCGACGCGACGCCGGATGATCTGATGGAGGGCGCGGAGGGGATGGGGCTCGTGGCCGGCAACGGCATACGCGCCTACTACGTCTTCAGGGACGGTTTTGCCGCTGACTTCGAATCTTACGAAGGCGACCACAAGGAGCGGCCCTATCGAATCGATATTCACGGCACAGCCGGCACGCTTTCGCTTCCCGGCCCGATGAGCAACCAGCCCGACATCTACTACCATCCACTGGTCAGCCCTGGCCTGTTCAATGATGATCGCTGGCAGGTGATTCCATCGGACCCGCCCCCTGATGAGCGCAAGTGGGTCAAGGCGCATCATCGTATGGCCCGCTCGATGCTCGACATGCTCGCCGGACGCGAACTGGCGTTCCCGCTGCTGGATGGACGTACGGCCCGCCGCCACCTCTCGTGGGCGATGGCTGCGCACGCTTCTCATATCGCCGGCGCGCGCGTGACGCTGCCTATCACCGACCCGCGCAACCCGTTTGATTCCTGGCGTTGACGCGGTGATCTGACTGCTTAGGCTGGACGAATCAGTAGAATGCGCCCTGTTGGAACGGGGCGACACAGGAGGAAACTCAATGCAACCTTTTCTTGATTCCACCGATGTCGTGCAGGATGGAGCCGAACTGCGCCGGCGGATGGACCGGGACGGCTACCTGTTTGTCCGCGGTCTACTTCCTGCCGCTGTCATCGAAGAGCTGCGCATGCAGTTTCTGCGCATCGCGCGGGCTGCCGGTTGGGTCCAGCCGGATACGCCGCTTGGCGAAGGGGTGGCCGATCTGAGCGGCTTTTGCGTCGAACCGGAGCCCGATTACATGCAGAAGTATCACGCCATGTACAAGCTGCCGGCGTTTCACGCCATTCAGCATCATCCCAACCTGGTCGGGCTCGTCGAGCGCATGTTGGGCGAGCCGGCGCTGCCCCACCCCCGCATCATCGGCCGCACAATCTTTCCCCAGCGCGAGGCCTTCACCACACCTCCGCACCAGGACTTTATCCCGATTCAGGGTACGGCCGACACCTATACGGCCTGGATTCCGCTGGGGGATCTGCCAACTGAACTGGGCGGGCTTCAGGTCGCGGCGGGGTCGCATCAGCGGGGTGTCTATGATTTTCGACCGGCGATGGGGGCGGGGGGCCTGGAGGTACTCGATCCGCTGGAAGGCGCCTGGGCCTACAGTCCATTTCAACGGGGGGATGTGCTCATATTCCACAGCATGGCGGTTCACAAAGGACTGCCCAACAGTTCGGACCGGCTGCGCATGTCGATAGACGCCCGCTACCAGAAGGTCAGCGACCCGATCGCCCCTGGCAGCCTGCAGCCGCACAGCCAACCCAGCACCTGGGAGGAGATCTATGCGGACTGGCCCGACCCGGAGCTGAAGTACTACTGGCGAAAATGGCAGCTCGAAGTGCGTGAATATGACAACAGCTACCACGACAAGCGCGATGAGATGGCGATAGAGATGGCCAAGGATGGGGATACGCGGGCGATTTCGACGCTGCAGCGTATTATTGCCCGAAACGAGGATCCGGGAAAGCGGCAGGAAGCCGAAGCGCTGCTGGCCGCGCTGGAGCAGCCAGCCGACGCATAGCGCCGGGGCCGGCCGGGAGAATGCGGGGCCTGCCCCGATCTGCGGCCTGGCAACCGATGGATTTCGCGAGTGTATGGGGGCAGCGACTCTGCAGACGATGGTTGGACGTCAGCCCGATTCCGGCTGCGGTTTTGGGCCAACGCGACAGTATCCCGGCGATTGATCCAGGGCCAAGTGGGGGCGCTTACCCGTCAGTTTTGCTGCCCCGCGCCATTGTGTTTAGCAGGATTTTGCAGGGCGATTGCATCTAAATTGGGTCAGAACATCGAAATGCAGCCGAATACTCTTCCAGGTCGGGGTAAGACACAGGGAAATGTACGAAAGATGGCACGTAGACGGAGAATTTAACTTATCTCGCCGACTGAGGGCCTG
>JAJDZJ010000012.1 GCA_022824685.1 Caldilineaceae bacterium | reverse complement strand
AGGCCCTCAGTCGGCGAGATAAGTTAAATTCTCCGTCTACGTGCCATCTTTCGTACATTTCCCTGTGTCTTACCCCGACCTGGAAGAGTATTCGGCTGCATTTCGATGTTCTGACCCAATTTAGATGCAATCGCCCTGCAGACCTGCCCGCGCATGCAGTTCAGTCCCGACCCATCATGAGCCACCTAAGTCGGCTGGTCTGGAGCCCTGCCGAAAGGCGCCTGCGGGCCCTGTGGCGACTGATTCTCCACACCCTCTTAATCGCAGCGCTAGGATTGGCGGCTGTCTCGCTCACACCTGTTGATAGCATGGCTTGGGCAGGTACTCTCGCCGGTTATCTGCCAATGGCGCTGCCTGCACTGGCGATCGTGGCTGCCACACTGTTCGCAGCCCGCTTCCTCGACCGCAGACCCGTTTCCGATCTCGGGCTGCAGTTCACGCCCGCCTGGTGGCGCGACTTGGCATTCGGCCTCCTCCTGGGGGCGATCCTCATGCTGCTGATCTTCGTCCTAGAGCTGGCTCTGGGTTGGATTGCAATCGAGGGATTCTTCACGAGCGGTTCGATGCCCTTCTGGTCGGGGATTTTGTTTTTCCTCATCCTTTTCCTTGGCGTGGGCATCTACGAAGAACTGCTCGCGCGCGGCTATCATCTCAAAAATATGGCAGAGGGGCTCGGCTTCAGTCCACTGGGCAAGGCAGGCGGACTGGTCATGGCGCTGCTCATCTCCTCCGCGATATTCGGACTCCTCCATGCCGGCAACCCAAATGCAACTGTCTTCAGCACCCTGAATCTCTTCCTGGCCGGCCTTTTCCTCGGCCTGCCCTTCGTGTTGACCGATCAACTGGCCATGTCGATCGGCATTCATATCACCTGGAACTTCTTTCAGGGCAATGTTTTCGGTTTTCCCGTAAGCGGTACCTCCGCCAATGAGACCTCCTTTATCGCCGTGCAACAAGGTGGGCCGGATCTCTGGACCGGCGGCGCGTTCGGTCCGGAGGCTGGGCTGCTTGGCGTCCTGGCTATGCTTTTCGGCATACTACTGATACTGTTGTGGGTACGATGGACGCGGGGAACAGTGGGCCTGGCCCTGTCCGTGGCCGAGTACCATCCGCCAGCTAGCGGCGAAACTGCCCCCGGGCCGTCTTGACATTGCCCTGGCTCGTTCCTGGCCCGCGGCCCCGACCACCGCAGCTCGGAGAAACGATTCGTGAACGCCAAACTATGGGGAGGCCGCTTCAGCGGCGCCCTCGATCCACTGATGGAAGAGTTCAACGCTTCGATCGACTTCGACCGGCGCCTCTGGCAGGCCGACATCCTCGGCAGCCAGGCCTACGCACGCGCCCTGGCACGCGCCGGACTCCTCACGGAACAGGAAGCCGAACAGATCGTCGCCGGCCTCGAACGTGTCGCCGGTGAATGGCGCGCCGGCTGCTTCGAAATCGCCAACGGCGACGAGGACATCCACACGGCCAACGAGCGCCGCCTGACCGAACTGATCGGCCCCGTAGCCGGCAAACTGCATACCGGACGCAGCCGCAACGATCAGGTCGCGACCGACCTCCGCCTCTGGCTGCGCGAAGAGCTCAGAACCTCTCAGCAGGAGCTGCGCACCCTCATCGGCGTGGCCGTTGAACGCGCCGCAGACGAGATCGATCTCCTCATGCCAGGCTATACTCATCTCCAGCCCGCCCAACCCACCCGCTGGAGCCACTGGCTTCTCAGCCACGCCTGGGCCTGGCAGCGGGACGCCCTCCGCCTTCAGGATCTCCTGGCGCGCGTCAATCTCATGCCGCTCGGCAACGGCGCCCTCGCAGGAAACCCCTTCCCCATCGACCGCGACCAGCTCGCGCGGGACCTGGGCTTCGACGCGCCCACACCCAACAGCCTCGACGGCGTCAGCGACCGCGACTTCGTCGCCGAAACACTGTTCTGGGCCGCCATGACCATGCTGCACCTCAGCCGCTGGGCCGAAGACCTCATCATCTACAGCAGCCGCGAATTCAGCTTCGTCACGCTTGCCGACGCCTACAGCACCGGCAGCAGCCTCATGCCCCAAAAGAAAAATCCCGACTCCCTCGAGCTCCTGCGCGGCAAAGCAGGCCGCGTGTTCGGCAAGATGAGCGGCCTGCTCATGACGCTCAAAGGGCTCCCCAGCACCTACAACAAAGACCTTCAGGAGGACAAGGAGCCCCTCTTCGACGCCATCGAAACCGTGAACCGCGCCCTTCCGGTCGCAGCCGGCGCGCTCGCCACCCTCACCGTCTATGGCCTCAACATGGCCCGCGCCCTCGTCCCCGAAATGCTGGCCACCGACCTGGCCGAGTACCTTGTGCGCAAGGGCGTCCCATTTCGCGAAACGCACCATGTCGCAGGCGCCGCTGTCGCCCTGGCCGAATCCCAGGGAATCGCTCTCACCGACCTGCCGCTGGCTGAGCTCCGCTCTCTTCACCCCGCATTCGAAGAGGACGTAGCCGCAATCTGGAGCTACGCGCGCAGCGTGGAACAGCGCGACGTCCGCGGGGGTACCAGCCGCCGCGCCGTGCAGGAACAGATCGATGACCTGCTCCAGTGGCTTGACGAGCCGGCCTAGCGCGCGAACAGGCCGACCTGAGTAGCGCCCAAGCAGGAAATTCGACGCCTCGAATCTTGCTCGGATTTCTTCAACGGATGGACTAGGGCCACTGGGCCAGGCGCAAAGCGTGCTGGCTATCTCCGGCGAGACGCTGAAACAGTGCGATCGTGCTCGGGTCTTGGGGAACATACGTGGACAAATAAAGGTCGCCGCGGCCGCTCAGACTGATGTCGGTGAACACGGTGTAACCCACCGGGCCATGTATCCTGTGCGTATAAATGTGGCTGCGCAGACGGCTGTTTACATCCTGAAGCTGCTCTCTGCTCGCCGACCAGAAAATGGGAAAGTCCGGAAAGGCGGCCAGCGCGCTGTGCACCTGTCGGTACCGCTCCGTATGGCGGTAACGCAGGGTCATCGCCCGCCACTGGCGCATAATCGTCATTGCCTTCGAATGCCAGCCATTTCCCAGCACCCGGCGTAAAGGCGCATCCGGCGCCAAAAGCATCCCAAGCAGATTAGCGCCCTCCTCCGTGGACTTGGCCGCGTTGATCTGCGCTACATTGCAGCCGTGAAAGGCAACCATTGCACGATTGACGCCAACAACATTGCCAAATGCGTCCATCAGAAAGGCCGGCAGACCGACCGCGCCCAGCGAAATCCACGCCCTTTCGAAAACCTCCCTGTGGTCGAGATCCGCGCGCACGACCTCCCTGTCTGCCGCCTGGCTGGCCGCGGCAAAAAACTCCCGCCTCTCCAAGGAAGTCAGCTCAAAGGCGCCGGCCAGCTCCTGCAGAACCTCCCCATCCAACCGCGCCTGCCGGCCTCGCTCAATCTTGCTCACAATTCGCTTCGTCAACCCCGTCCTGTCGGCCAGCTTCTGCTGGCTCCAGCGACGCCCCGTGGTGAAATCAACCTGCTCTTTCCGCAAGGCCGCTACGATCTTTCCGAATGTTTCGTGTTCCACTGACTGCTCCGTTGTCTCGTGCCAGTTCGGTCCTTCCATCCGGTGCAACGATTACTTGTTCCATCTTAGCAGCCAGTTTTTTGAATTCAATGGGTCTGCGCCCCAATATTGGAAACCCCATGTACCGATTTCGGGACATATTCCCAAAACCGACACAATTGCTGAACAACGACTCCACCTAAGCCCACCAACGCCTCCCACTCCCCTCCCCTGCGCCGCTTTCTCGCCCTATCTCAACACCTCCTCTCCGTCGCCCCCCGCCCCATCTCCGCCCTGCACGGACCACCGACCACTGACCACGAGCCGCTGCCGCCCAGATCCCGCCGCTCGCCTCCCAGTCTGAACGGCACGCCCCGAAAATCCTGTTATTGACAATGAGTCCGTCTGTTGTTAGAATGGCACATCCAACAACGCCCAATCCACAGCATTGACCAGGCAATAGGGAAGAGATAGACATGGGCAACCTGATTGAAGTCCGCAACCTCCAAACGCAGTTCTTCACCCAGGATGGCATCGTCCACGCGGTGAACGGCATCAACTATGATGTCGCCGAGGGAGAGACGGTCGCAATCGTAGGCGAATCCGGTAGCGGCAAAAGCGTCGGCGTCATGTCCCTGATTCGATTGATTCCCGAACCGCCGGGAAAAATCGTGAACGGTGAGGTGAATTTCGACGGCCAGGATCTCCTGCAACTCAACGAAGAAGAGTTGCGCCAAATTCGCGGCAACCGCATCGCGATGATCTTCCAGGACCCGATGACCTCCCTCAACCCGGTCCTCACCATCGGCCGCCAGATAACCGAAGCCCTGGAACTGCACCTCAACATGAACCGCGAGGAAAGCCGTGCCCGCGCCATCGAACTGCTCGAACTGGTCGGCATTCCCGACGCCGGGGCCAGGCTGGACGATTACCCCCACCAATTCTCTGGCGGAATGCGCCAGCGCGTGATGATCGCCATGGGCCTGAGCTGCAACCCCCAACTGCTCATTGCCGATGAACCAACCACTGCCCTTGATGTCACCATTCAGGCCCAGATCGTCGACCTGGTCACCCGGCTCCAAAGCGAACTCGGCATGGCCATTATCTGGATTACGCATGACCTGGGGGTCGTGGCCGGCCTGGCAGACCGGGTGCTGGTCATGTATGCCGGCTTCATCGTGGAAGAAGGCCCGGTTGATGTCATCTACGGCCAGCCCCGGCACCCCTATACCCTCGGCTTGCTGCGTTCAATCCCGCGCTTGGACTTGGGCCGGCAAAAGAGGCTCATCCCCATCGAGGGGCTGCCGCCGGACCTGCTTGACCCGCCCCAAAGTTGTCCCTTTGCGCCCCGCTGCCCCTTTGTGATCGACAAATGCCTGGAAGAAAATCCACCATTGATGTCGATCGACGCAGTGCGCAAATCCGCCTGCTGGGTGGATCTCTCCGACGTTGAAATCTATGACACAAGCGCCGACGAACAGGTGGAGGCCGTCGCATGACCACACAGAACACCGAGAGCGCAGGCGTCTCGACTGCACAGGATTCCAACCAGAGCGATGTCCTGTTGAATGTACAAAACCTGAAAATGCACTTCCCTATCACGCGCGGCATTATTCTGCAGCGGCAGGTGGGAAGCATTAAGGCTGTAGACGGCATCACCTTCGAGTTGATGCGCGGCGAAACGCTCGGCCTCGTGGGAGAGTCCGGCTGTGGCAAATCCACAACCGGTCGCGCAATTCTGCAACTCTACGAACCCACCGCCGGTGAAGTCATCTTTGAAGGCCAGGACCTGACAGAAATCAACAGCGGCGAGTTGCGCCGCATGCGTCGCCGCATGCAAATGATCTTTCAGGATCCCTACGCCTCGCTCAACCCGCGCATGACCGTCGGCAGCATCGTTGGCGAACCGCTCGAGGTTCACAAGATCGGCGGCTCCCGCCGCGAACAGCAACAGCGCGTCCAGGAACTCCTCGAAATCGTCGGACTCAACCCCTACTTCATCAATCGCTATCCCCACGAGTTTTCCGGCGGCCAGCGTCAGCGCATCGGCGTCGCCCGCGCTTTGGCCGTCAACCCTTCATTTATCGTCTGCGATGAACCAATATCCGCGCTCGACGTCTCGATTCAGGCACAGGTCATCAACCTGCTCGAAGACCTGCAGAGTGAAATGGGTCTGACCTATCTCTTCATTGCCCATGACCTCTCCGTCGTGCGTCATATCTCCGACCGCATCGCCGTCATGTATCTGGGCAAAATCGTCGAACTGGCCGACCGCGAGGAACTCTACGAAAACCCGCTCCATCCCTATACCCAGGCTCTCCTTTCCGCTGTGCCCATCCCTGACCCCGAAATCGAAAAGAAGAGACAGCGCATCATTCTCGAAGGGGATGTGCCCAGCCCGGCAGAACCGCCGACCGGCTGTAACTTCAATACCCGTTGCCCCCAGGTGATGGAAATCTGCCACCAATACGAGCCATCCTTCGCCGACGTCGGCGACGGGCACCGTGTCGCCTGCTTCCTCTACGACGAGGTCGAATCCTTGGACGAATCGGGCCAGCCCGTGTCACACACCGCCTGAACAGAAAAAGGCAGGGCGCAGCCCGCCGCCGCCCTGCCCCTCCATCCTTGAAAACCTGCCTGCACCGCGTCCCTGTCCGCTTGGCGCGCCGTATTAAGCGCTATTCGCTGGCCTCTGCGCCGCGCATAAAGCACATGACGCTTTCCGTTACACCGGCCGCAACCCGCTCCGGTTCCTCTGTCAACAACCTGCCATCGCCCCCCAGAAAACCCAACTCCAGGATCGCGGTTGGCGTCGTCGGCAGCACTTTGCGAAACGCATGATAGTAGGTCATGTCATGTGTGATCGAATTCGCGTGAAGCGCCAAACCCGTTTGCGCGCCATAACGTGAATTGATGCACGCAATCAGCCTCTTCTCCGTTGTTGGAATCGCGCTGTTCAATGGACTGGCCGCTTTGAAGCCGCTCGCCGCAATGCAGCTGTCCGCATGAAGACTCAAAAGCAGCTCCGTATCCAGATTCGTCAATCTTTCGTCATACTCCTCCAGCAACAGGACCTCCAGGCCAGCTTCCTCTAACGCCTCGCGCGCCAACTCGACCACCCGGGCGACGACCTCTACCTCCTGCAGAGTAGGGGCGTTGCTCGACCCGCAGATGGCGCCGGAGTCAAACCCGGTGTGTCCGCTGACTAGGGCCACCGTTTCCCGCTCCGGTGTCGGCGTGATAAGATTCACCCTGTCAATCGAGCCGGGCAGAATAAAGGCGGCCCCCCTCGCAGCGAGAAAGACGATACCAGCAAAGAGAATGACGCTGAGTATCAGAAACACCCGCTGCAACCTGCGTATCAGTGAAATTCGCATAGTCGCCTATCTGTCCGCTCCGGAAACCAGTCTGCCGCCGGAGGAAATCCCCTGCGCAAATCTCCGGCCCGCACGCTCACAACAACGAGCCGCCCGCGCCCGCCTATCGTTCTGTCCGAATTGTACCCTTTGGAATTGGGTTGTCAATACCATTCCCCAAATCCAGACAGTATGCGGACCAGCAATGGTCTCCTTCTCCCCGCTGCAACGCCTCCCGACCGGATCCCGACTCCAATTCGGGCTATATCGGCTCCTCTGAGCAACCACGCCTCGCTCGCCCGCAAACCGCATCAAAATGACTGCCAGAGCGAAATCGTCGGATTTTGAGAGAACAGATTCGCCTGTGTACAATAGACACTTGTTATGAGCGAAAATGCTGCCTATCTGGACTCTACATCCGTATCTCCTGAAGGCGGAACCGGCGAAGTTCCCGGTGTCCCCTCTCTCCAGTCATTGGGCGCCATACTGCGCGACCGGCGCGAAAGCGCCGGCATCCCCTTGTCTGAAGTCGAATCCGCCACGCGCATTCGACAAAAATACCTGGCTGCCATCGAGTCCGACGAATGGCACCTCCTTCCCGGCGAAGTCGTCGGTCGCGGCTTCCTCCGCAACTACGCCTACTATCTCAATCTCGATCCCAACCAGATGATCGACCGCCGCCGGGCAATGGCCGACAACAGCCTGTCCCGCACGCTGGCCAGTACCAGCACCGGCGTCAGGCTGCCGCCCGTACGCCCAGTGGACTACCGCCCCCAGGACGTCGACCTCGAACATACGGCTTTCTCCACCCGTATTTCCGAATCCTTCGAGTCCATTCGAGACTGGCTCGTCCCGGTCCTCGCAGCCGGATTGATCGTCCTCGTCGTTCTTGCTCTCGTCTGGGGCGCCCGCAGAATGGGCGGCGAAATCGGCAGCGCCGTCTTATCCATCCAGGAAAGAGTCTCCTCAACACTCGATCAAAGTCAAGGCCAGACAAACCAGTTGTCAGACGGCTCAGACGGCGGCGGCGGTCCTGATGAGGAAGCCCCGGGCGCCGCCCCGGTCGCCACCGTCGTCATCCCATCGCCGACGGCCACCCCTACCCCCTTGCCAACCGCCACCACCACCCCGCTGCCAACACAGACCCAGACTCCTCTACCCGAGTCCACCGCCACCGCGACCCCAACCCCGACCGCCACCGAAGAGCCGCCGGAAGAAGAGCCGCCCCCGCAACCCGCTGAACCGGAGCCGCCGGCCATCGTTCCGGTTTCATGCGCTGACAGCCGCCTGGCCATCGCCTCGCCCGGCATCAATCAGATCGTCAGCGGCCTGGTTCCGATCACAGGCCGGGCTACCCATGAACAGTTCGATTTCTACAAATTGGAAGTCGCGCCCGGGGACAACGCCGGCCAGGGCTTTACCTGGTTCGATGGCAGCGACAGGACCGGTTCCGGCGGCGCAAAAGGTCCCCCCGTCCAAAACGGTACCCTCGGCCACTTGAACAGCGCGGGCCTCGCCAACGGTGTCTATACCATCAGACTGACCGTCGTCGACACGGGCAGCAACTACCCCACCCCCTGCCAAGTCACGATCAACGTCCGTAACTGAACGGCGAACTGCCCACTGAACCGTTCATCCGGCGCAGAACATGTCCGGCTCTTCGTGCGCTGGCAGCAGCCTGATAAACGTGACGTGAGGCGGAGCCCCGAATCGGACAGGGATGCTTTCCCCCAACCCGCGATGAACATAAATGTGAGTGTTCCCCCGCCGGGTATAGCCCGAGGCTTCGCCGCGGGCCAGCTGTTCCGAATGCGTATATGCCGGCCCCAATAGCGGCAGAACGATCTGCCCGCCATGCGTATGGCCGCAAAGAATCAGGTCGGCGCGGCCAGCCGCCTCCGACGCTATAATGTCCGGGTTGTGCGATAACAGTACCGTAGGCGCGCCGCGCGGAACGCCCGCAAACCCCTTCTGCAGGTCCGGCCTCCCTTCCAGCCAATCCTCCACCCCGACCAGATACACCTCCGTACTCCCCAGGCGGACCGCTCTGTTGTCCAGAAACTGTATGCCCCTCTCCTCTAACGCACGGCGCAGGCGGGCTATGTCATTCTGTCCCACAGGTTCTCCGTCCATGCGGTTTTGAAGCAGGTAGCGCCCAAAGCGAAGAATGCGGCGCGCCAGCGCCATACCCGAATCATCCACATCTACCCGGGGACGCCCCCCGTTGCCTGATCCCGCGCCCTCCTCCCGCGCCCGGAAGACGCGCCATGTATACACGGGCGCTCTCCTCATGCTGTAGAACAGGTAGTCATGGTTGCCGGTGACGGCAAATGCCCCAAGCCGGGGCTTCGGAAGACTGTCGACCAGTGCCAGCACATTCTCCAGCCCGCGGTCATCGTGCAGAAAATCGCCCGTATGGATCAGGAGATCGATCTTCTCCCCGGCCGTCGCGCGGCGAACCTGCGCGATCTTCGCATGCTCCCTCCTGTCCGCCCCCCGAAAATGTGTGTCCGAAAGATGGAGAATGTTCAAGCCCTCGCTCGGAATGCCCGGCCTCTCTCGCAACAACCGCAGGGCCATTCGCTCCGTTCGCACACTAAATGGCTCAAAAAACAGGGCATAGCCCCCCAGCGCCGCGCCGAAGCCGGCCATCGCGCCCAGCCCGGCCAGCAACATCGGGACGCGCTGCCGCCCCCAACGGTCGCCCCCGGTGGATCCAACCGACGCAGGAAAAGCGGCTGCCTGGCCTTTCTCCCTTTCAACGCCTCTCTCTTCCCCTGCCATCATCAATGCCCCTCGCCTCGTGTCCTATCCCTACCCCGGCTCCGCACCTGCCCGCAGCGCAAAAACACATCGTAAAGGCGCAAAAGCCCTTTGGCAAACTGAAAGCGCCCGCCCTGCCCCTCCAGTCCCCCGCTGCCTCATATTTTCCTACCCCTTGCTTTCCCTTTCCCTCATATTGTAAAATCCCTGCGTACATCCGCCTTCAGCCACAAAACTCTGTTTACACTCAACCAGATACCTTAGCCTTCAAGGAGGTAGTTCATGAATCAGCAACTGAGCAGACGTCGATTCCTTCACCTCTCTGGCGCCGCCGCCGTGGGAACCGCTGCTCTGGCCGCATGTCAGCCGGCAGCGCCGGCGGGGTCAGAAGAGATGAGTGAAGAACAACCGGCCGCAGAACGAATTCAGATCGAATTCCTCGGCATGCCCGGCAGCCCCGATCTCATCCCTGAAGAGCAGGAACTCTTCCACGACGAAAACCCGAACATCGAGTGGGTTTTGGTACAGCAGGCCCAAGGCACTTCGCGCCTCGAACAGTTGATGGCCCTGGTCGTGGCCGGCACACCCCCGGACACCTCCCGCGTCGAAAGCGATGTCTACCGAACCTTTGCGCATCTCGGTCTTCTTCTCCCCATCACCTCCTACATCGAAGCCGATCCCGAATTCTCCGCGGAGGACTACTGGATCCAACCCCAGGAAGATGACCGACAAGTCTATCAAGGTGAGAGCTACGGCATCGGCTCCTGCTGGGTCGCGCCCCACTTTTACTACAACGTCTCCCTCTTTGAGGAGCTCGGCGTAGAACCCCCCAGCAACGACCCCGAAGAGGCCTGGGGCTGGGACGACTTCCTCGCCATCGCCACCGAGCTGACCGTCGACGTCAACGGCAGTCATCCCGGCGACGCCGACTTCGACGCCAACAATATGGAGCGGTGGGGCGTCAACTGGCCCACTTGGTGGATCCCCCTCCACGCTGCAGTCCAATCCAATGGGTCAGACTGGATCGACGCCGAATCCGAGAAAATCGTCCTCGACAGCCCGGAAGCAATGCAGGCGCTGCAAAACATCGCCGACCTCCGCATCGCTCACGGTGTAATGCCGCGCACCGAAGCCCTGGAGGCGCTCGGAATGGGCGGCACCCAACTCCTTGAAACCAAAAAGGTCGCCCTCCAGGTGGACGGCTCCTGGGCCCTCTCCTGGAGCTGGCAGATCGAAGGCGGCATCGGCACCGCCGTGCTGCCCGCAATGCAGCGCCCCGGCACCGACATGCAGGCCCACCTCGTCACCGTCGTCAAAGACGCCGAAAACCCCCCAGGGCAATCGCATCTAAATCTGTAGGCCGATTCAGTTGAAATTGTGGCCAGAAGAAAGCGAGAATAAGTGGAAATCACCCTGCGCTTACTGAATATCGACGGGAAGACGCCGCGGATCAGGCCCTCAGTC
>JAJDZJ010000165.1 GCA_022824685.1 Caldilineaceae bacterium | reverse complement strand
AGGCCCTCAGTCGGCGAGATAAGTTAAATTCTCCGTCTACGTGCCATCTTTCGTACATTTCCCTGTGTCTTACCCCGACCTGGAAGAGTATTCGGCTGCATTTCGATGTTCTGACCCAATTTAGATGCAATCGCCCTGCGTCCAGCGGCCTCCCGCCCCGCGCCTCCCGGAGAATCCTACCCCCAATCTCTCGTGCATCTCTCGCAAACGCTCGTATAACGCTCGTACGAGTTCCCCTTGAGCTGCCCCTTCGGTTTCCCTCCAGCGCGACGGGGTACCCCCACCGAATCGGAAAAACCTCGCGCGTCCGACGGATTCGAGAAGCCGCCCCCTTCCGCCCACACAGGCCCCTCCGCGCCCCACCCCCTGCAATCCTGCAAATCTCCGCAATCCCCCAAAATCCTGATTCGCGCGAGTTGCCCTCGGGACTTCGATCTGTTATACTAGGAGCCAATCGGCATTTGTCTGTATGATTCGATAGAGTCGTGGGTCTGAAGTGGGTTCTGCCCACTTTTCTTGTTCTAAGGGATCATTAGTCCGCAACACCTGTTCAGAGCGCTGCCTGCCGCGGTGTCTTCGTTTTCGCTGTGTTTTCGCTTGCTGACGATTTCATCCCCCGGACTGCTGACAGCGGCCAAAATGCTGAGAAGTATATTTTCAGGAGCGGTTGAACAAAAATGTCTAAAGCACTCATCGCTGGGATCAATCAGGTTGCGGTTGATAAAGACCTCGACAACGAGGTGATCTTCGACGCAATCGAAGCAGCCCTCATCTCCGCCTACAAGCGCAACTACGGCTCCGTGGCCAATGTCACGGCCGCCGTGGACCGGGCCACAGGCGAGATGAGCGTGTTCGCGGAAAAAGAGGTTGTCGAGGATATCCTCAACCCCAATACGGAGATCCTGCTGGACGATGCCAAAGATGTGGCCCCGTCCTCCGAATTGGGCGACGTCATAATGGTGCAGAATACGCCCGACAACTTTGGCCGCATCGCCGCCCAAACTGCCAAACAGGTGATCCTGCAGCGCATTCGTGAGGCCGAACGGGACACAGTCTACGAGAACTTCGTCCACAAAGTCGGCGAAACGATCACCGCCCAGGTGCGCAGCGTCGACCTCGTATCCGGCGCCGTCACCATCCTGATCGACGACCGACACGAAAACCTTCTGCCCAGAGAA
This sequence comes from Caldilineaceae bacterium, assembly GCA_022824685.1. Taxonomy (GTDB): domain Bacteria; phylum Chloroflexota; class Anaerolineae; order Caldilineales; family Caldilineaceae; genus Bin5. The sequence goes on along the minus strand of JAJDZJ010000165.1, from coordinate 1,992 downwards.
GAGCAGATCCCGTCCGAAAACCTGCGCCGAGGCGACTATATTTGCCTCTATGTCGTCGATGTGCACCGCAGCAGTCGCGGCCCCATGATCAGGCTGAGCCGCACCCATCGCGATCTTCTGCGCCGCCTCATGGAACAGGAAATCCCCGAAGTGCGCGACGGCACTGTCGAAATCAAAGCCATTTCCCGCGAACCGGGCGCACGCAGCAAAGTGGCAGTCATGGCGACCCTGCCCGGCGTGGATCCGGTCGGCAGCTGCGTCGGCATGCGCGGCCTGCGCATCCAGAATATCGTCACCGAGCTAGCCGGCGAGAAAATCGACGTCGTCGAGTGGAGCGGCAATCTGCGTACCTACATCTCCAACGCCCTCGGGCCCGCCAAAGTCCAGAGTGTCATCCTCGAAGAAGACAGCAACATCAAGACCGCAATCGTCATCGTCCCCGATCGACAGCTCAGCCTGGCCATCGGCAAAGCAGGCCAGAATGCCCGCTTGGCAGCCAAACTGACCGGCTGGCGAATCGACATCAAGAGCGAAACCGAGGCCCACTCCGAAGGACTCGACCTGCTGGCGGCCGAACAGGCCCAAATGGCGGCCGGTGACCAGGACCTCCTCAGCATGGCGGAGCAGATTCTGCGCGATAAAGAGGAATCCACCTCCAGCGAAGATACCTTCCGCCAAGCCGCGGAGCTGCTGCAGCGACGCGACGCCGCCAACCGATCGGTCGACCAGGGCGTCGCCTCCGAGTGGCCCGATTCGCTGCCCCTGCAAGATGAAGAACGCGGCATCGGCATCGACGCAGAGGAAGCGCTGAGCGCCTTCGAACGCGCCGCAGCCGCCGTCCAGGACGAAGAATCACCCGCCGTCTCCTTCGAAGATTTCGCCGACGACGCGCCGCAGCCGTTTGCCCTCGACAAAGACCAGGATGACCAGGACGATGTCGCGGCCGAGAAGGACGAAACGGCTGAGACCATCGAGGAAACTGAACAGCCCGCCCTCCATCCCGCTGAACCGCCCCAGGCAACAGTTGAGGATGCCGCTGAAGACGACACAGAGGACGACTCACTGCTGGAACGCACGCTCAGACCGGAAGAGTTGCCCCAGGTCATCACCGCCGATATGCTGCGCCAGCGCATGGCCGCCCGCCAGCAGGGAGGCTCCCTGGGGCCGGCAATCGATTCGCCGGACGATCTGGAAGTGCCGCCTGAACTGCTCGATTCCATCGCCTCCACCGAAGAGACCGACGAAGAGCCGGAGGAGCAGGAACCCAAACGCGGCAGGTCGCGCCGCGGCAGCCAGTCAGCGCCCAAACGGCAGCCAAGACGCCAAAGAGCGCGGCGGCCCCGGGCGCTTGATGTCGAGATGGACGAATTGGAAGATGATTCCTTCGACCTGTAGCGCAACGGCAAGACCGTGAATCGCGCCTGGATCATGTCACGCGCAGGGCAACGACGACCATGGCAAAACAGGGAAAGGGACAAAATAGCGGACGCGGCGCCCGCAAACAGCCTCAGCGCATGTGCATCGCCTGCAGGGGGGCCGGAGGGAAACGCGACCTGATTCGCCTGGTACGGGTTGCCGATGGGGTCAAATTGGATGAAACCGGTAAACAGGCCGGCCGCGGCGCCTATGTCCACCCGCAGGTCGACTGCTGGGAAAGAGCCCTGGCCGGCTCCCTGATACAGAAAGCCTTGCGAACAAGGATCAGCGCAGAAAACCTGAAGACACTTTCCGCATCCGTGTCAGCTCTCCTGCATATGACCAGCGAGACCGCCTGATCAGATGCAACAGACCGGATCAACCAGCCCCCTTTGCCCGGAATGTCAACGCCGACATCTGAGCGGTCAGGGGGTAGAAGCAGGGCAATCGCATCTAATTTTGTAGGCCGATTCCGTTGAAATCATGGCTAGAACAAAGCGCGAATAAGTGGAAATCGGCTTCAGGTTGCTGGATCGCGAGCAGAAGTTGCCGCGGCACCGGCCGTCAGGCGTCGAA
>JAJDZJ010000134.1 GCA_022824685.1 Caldilineaceae bacterium | reverse complement strand
CAGGCCCTCAGTCGGCGAGATAAGTTAAATTCTCCGTCTACGTGCCATCTTTCGTACATTTCCCTGTGTCTTACCCCGACCTGGAAGAGTATTCGGCTGCATTTCGATGTTCTGACCCAATTTAGATGCAATCGCCCTGTGGCGTTTGGCCGGGTGGGGAAAGGGTGGGAAAATTGAATGTCAATGAAGAGTTGCGGCGGGCTGGTTGGCTGTGGGGGTGGCTGGTAGGACGCAGGGCAGGCTAGATAAGGAATTCGATGGGGCGGAGGATGAGTAAGGAGGCTGGTCTAGGATACGATGCGAAAGAGTAAGGTCGAGCGAACGACGCGGGAGACGCAGGTGGCGCTGGAGCTGGCGCTGGATGGAAGCGGCGCGGTTGAGGCGGCGACAGGGATTGGATTTCTGGACCACATGCTGACGCTTTTCGCCGGGCACGGGCTGTTTGACCTGACGGTGCAGGCGCAGGGCGACCTTGAAATCGATGAACACCACACAGCGGAGGATGTGTGCATCTGCCTGGGGCGGGCGATCGACGAGGCGCTGGGGGACCGCAGCGGCATTGCGCGCACGGGACACGCCTATGTGCCGATGGACGAGACGCTGGCGCGGGTGGTTGTGGACCTGAGCGGGCGGCCGTACTGTGTCTTTGACGCGGAGTTTGCGACGCCGAAGTTGGGGGAGCTGAGCACTGATCTGCTGTTTCATCTGTTTGAGAGCATAGCGATCCACGGGCGGATGAATCTCCATGCGGCAGTGCTGTATGGGCGCAACGATCATCACAAAGCAGAAGGGCTGTTCAAGGCGCTGGCGCGGGCTTTGGACGGGGCGACGCGGGTGGATGCACGGCGCGGCGGGATCCCGAGCACGAAGGGGACGCTGAGCGCTTAAGACGCCATTTTGCACCGGCGCAGTTGATGGCGGCGGCGGTCTTTCATTTGCGGGGTAGCGACAGTGACTGGTGAAACTTCTACTGAAATGGATAGTCCTACGCTTGAAGAGATTCGTGCGACGCGTGCGCGCATCGAACCCTATATTTTGCGGACTCCTATGTGGCGCTGGCAGAGCAGTGTTGTGGAGGAGGCGCTGGGCGCGGACACGGAGGTGTGGCTGAAGCTGGAGCTGTTTCAGAGGACGGGAACGTTCAAGCCGCGCGGGGCGGTGAATGACATTCTGCAACTGGATGGGGCTGCGCGGGCGCGGGGCGTGACAGCGGTAAGCGCGGGCAACCATGCAATTGCGGTGGCGTATGCGGCGCAGATTTTTGGTATCAGCGCGAAGGTTGTGATGCCGTCGTCGGCGCCGCGGTTCCGGGTGGAGAAGGCGCGCGGCCACGGCGCGGAGGTGGTGCTGGTGTCGGATGTGTATGCGGGCTTTGACGAGGTTGAGCGGATCCGGAAGGAGGAGGGACGGGCGTTCGTTCACCCCTTTGACAGCCGGCCGGTCATTGCGGGGCAGGCGACGGTGGGGCTGGAGGTCTGCGAAGATGCGCCGCCGCTGGACATGCTGATTGTGCCGATAGGGGGCGGCGGCCTGGCGGCGGGCATCGGCGCGGCGGTCAAGCAGTTGCAGCCGGGGTGCGCGATCTTCGGCGTGGAGCCGGAGGGCGCGGATACGATGCACCGGAGCTTTGCCAGCGGGAAGGTGGAGGCGATTGAGCGGGTGGAAACGATCGCGACGAGCCTGGGGGCTCCGGCTACGCAGGCGTACAGTATGGGGCTGTGCCGGCAGTTTGTTGACGAGGTGGCGCTGGTCAGCGATGGGGCGATGATCGAAGGGATGCGGCTGCTGTTTCAGGAGATGAAATTGGCGTGCGAGCCGGCGTGCGCGGCCTCGACCGCGGCGCTGCTGGGTCCCCTGCGAGAGCGGGCGGCGGGGAAACGGGTAGGGCTGATTCTGTGCGGCTCGAACCTTGGGGTGGAGACGTTTGTCGAACTGACAGGAACGGGCGGGGCGGATGGATGAGACCGCGGTCGAACTTGCGCCCGGACACAAGGTTGGCCTGCCGCTGGCCGGTCCTGTGATGCTGGCGGCAGGCAGCATAGGCTACGGCGAGGCGCGGCCCAGGGAGATGGAGACGGGCCGGTTTGGCGGGGTGGTCGTGGGGCCGTTTACGCGGCGCAGCCGGGGAGGAAGCGCGCCGCCGCGCGTGGCGGAGACGTTAGGCGGATTTGTGCGCGACGCGGGGCTGCAGAACCGGGGCGTATCGGCGGCGGTGAGGCGATACGGAAAGTTGTGGCCGCGGCTGGGTTGCCCGGTCATTGCCCAGATTGCGGACAGCGGGCGTGAAGAGTCCGGGGAGACTGCGGCGCGGCTGACGGGCGTGGAGGGCATTGAGGGCTTCGAGCTTCTGTGCCGGCCCGATGCAGATGCGCGGGGGCTCACGGAGCTGCTGGAGATCATACGGCTTGAGTCTGACCTGCCGGTGTTGGTGAAGCTGCCGCTGGCGGAGGCGGAGGCGCTGGCTCCGGTTGCGGTTGGGGCGGGGGCCGCAGGCGTGGTGGTCGGCAGCCCGCCGCCGGGCGCGGGCGTACGGATCGATGGGCAGACGGTGCGCGGGGAGCTGTTCGGGCCGGGCGTCTTTGCGGTGATGCTGGCGGCGCTGTTGGCGGTGAAGGAGCAGGCTCTGCCCGGTTCGCTGGTTGCTTGCGGCGGGATTCACACCGTTCAACAGGCACGCGATTGCCTGGCGGCGGGCGCGGATGCATTGCAGCTGGACAGTTTGGTGTGGGTTGAGCCTGTTGCCTCCATGGCGCTGGCAGTCGGGTTGGGCAGCGGTTGATGGGCCGGCAGGTTGTTCACCCGGCGTTCCTTTCTCTTTTCCTCCTTTTTCGAATTGTATATATACCGGCCAGTGTGCTGAGCCACACGGGGCACGGTTCGCCGTGGCTGAACGCGGGGATGGGCTGCGCGGTTACGCTGGGCGCTGAGTGGCTGGCGCGGCGTGCGGGGCTCGACATTGGACAACGCGAGCGGCGGCGCGCGGTGGTGGCGGTGATGCTGGCGCTTGTCGTTCTTGGCTTTTTCCCTGAGGAAGCGCCGATCGGGACAATTTTGTGGGCGGGGAGCGGGGCGGCGTGGGGGGCGGCAACGCGCGAGTTGGGGTTGCGGGCAGCGTCGACTTTGGCGGCTGTCGGAGCGGGGGCGGTGGGCGCGGCGCTGGGGGCGACGGGGTTGGTTGGGCCGGGGAGCTGGCTGGCGGCGGTTGCGCTGGGGGGTGGGCTGTGGGTTGGGAGGAACGGCAGTGGTCAGGGGTCAGGGGTCAATGATGAGAGCGACTCTTGACGGGGAGATGAGGGGTCTGCGTGTAAGGATTCGTTGGGTATTGCGGGACGTTTTCTGGCATTTGGGGGAGGCAAGGTTAGTTTGGGGGAGCAGGATTTGCAAGATAGTTGAGGGACTTTCAGGATGGAGTGTCGTCAAGGATGAGGGGACGGGCAGTGGGGTGATCCGCGAAGGGGCGGGACTGAGGTGGTAAGGGGACAGTGGTCAGTGGGATTCGCCGCGGCGCGGGTGTGCGAGGGAGCGACGGAGAGGGCGTATGGTGGGCAGGGCAGAAGGGGGCGTGGTTCGGGCCATCGCTGGGAAATTCGACTGAATCCTGGAACCCGCTTGCCGGGACAGCTCCAGGAGCTGAACTGGATCCGTCCGGCCTATCTGATGGACAGTATGTGGTTTTGCAGTTACTCTCTAACGTTCAAGTGGCGTTGTTTGGCTCGCTTGTTCCCTTAGGTTGGTTGCTCCTTTCGCAGATGTGCCCGCCAGAAAGAGGATGAACTGTACGTGGTGGCAACAGTCTATCTGAAGAATCTGTGTTTCGCGATCAACGCGACGAGTACAGGACCCCACAGTAGCGCAAACATTATCAGCCAGGGACCATCGAGCAGGTCGCTGATCGGCATTCTCAGAGCCGCAATGATGAACACCGCAACTGTTGCAAGGGCTGCGAAGACAAGAAAATACCTTGCTCCGAAGTTTATCACCATTCCCCTGAAATCGGATACGTCCTTGGCCTTTCCGGCCATGAAGTAGAAGACGATCGACACAGTTCCAGCCGCAGCGACGTGAGGCAAAAAGCCGATTAGGGAAAACTCGTACGGGTCTTCAGGGCGCAGGGGCAGAAGCGCCAAAATCAGGTGCCCAGTTAGTGTCCCACACACAAAGAGAATGAAGAGCCAGGGGCCTCTTGCAAGGTCCAACATAGTGAGGTTCTTTAGTTTTTCCGGGATTCTCATTTCCCATTCCTTTGTTGGCGCAGCAGTTCAGCCGTTCCCAGTTCACTCTCCCGAGCGAGCCAGGCGAGGTAGTTTCTCTCTCCTCAATCCTCTCTCCTCGCCCTTGGACGGTCGGGCCTTCGGCCCTCCTATGTGCCGGGGGAACGCCCCCCGCAACGCCCTCCGGATGTCTACCTGCACTGCGATTGCGTCGAACGCGAACTCCCCTTCTTTCAGTGTGCCAAGAGCGCTCTTACCATCCGCGATCCTACGGAAAGGGTAACGTACTCCGTGAATGATGTGCATGTACCCAGCGTCATTAGAGCGAAAAGCATTGAACCAATTCGACGAGCAGATTCGGAAAATCCATCAGTCAAAGTCGATCTGGGCCCGCTAATTGAGCGCGGTCTGAAATTATGCCCGTCCTGACAACTCAGAACGCGACCTCAGCAGTTGGGGACCTGATCAATTGTCCGCACAAAAAACTGCGTCATTCTTCGACGCAGCTCCGTCTCAGCCTTGCTCTGAATCCCATCGTTCGGGCGCGTGTAATGGATTCCTAAGTATCCCATCTGGTTGTGGCTAACCAATGTGACACCTTAACATAGAGAGAAGCGTAAATGAACTTGCAATCGCGCCACAGCGCTTTCAACAGAGGTCCTTCATCTTTGATCTGCACTCTTTTGTGAGGAATCATGCCACTCTAGCGAACCATCTGATCAAAGGAACGACGAACCATCTTCCCAGTGCAGTTTTCAGTGAATCGAGCACCGTGAACGACGTCAAAAATAGAAACAGTTCAAGAGGTATCAGGCAGAGCGCAGCATACCAAACGAATTTATTCGTCACGGTTCCAAACTCAATGAAGAGTATCAACCCCATGAGCGCCGCGAGTCTCACCGCAGCCTGAGTTAATACTCTTTTCTCCGCCGCAGGATAGTTCATTATCCCCCGCCGTTCCATCTCTCGATGCAAAAGAGGCACTGATGTGGTCACCCATTGGAACACTGACGCGTCCCGAAAGTTTCGATCGCGGCGCTCGTCCGCTCCTAAGTATGACAGACTCGACACTATGGAAAAGCAACGAATCCCAAACGCCTGACAAATATGAGTTCCGTACTCGAAATGAGAAGCCGACCTTCGGCCGGCTCCTCCCTGCTTCTTTTCGACTTGAGCACTTCGAACACGGTGACCAGGCGCCCTCCCAGCGCTACGACTGGAATCAGACCTTAGAGGAGCGGCTCAATGGGTTCAAAGATCTGTGCAGTTTCCACCTCGTGGGCCCTTCCAAGCGCCTGAACGATTCCTTTCGTCCGGGCATACTGTTCTCAATTGCCAAAATAGTGGAAGTAATGCATACAGCCCACGAACAGCACATACAGTGCGGCGGCGGTATAGGTGACGAAATCGTAGAGGGTGTGCTTCCGGTCGTCCGGCTCTCTTCTGTTGAGGTTAATCATTGGAGTTTCCTCCTTCCTATGCTGGACGCATACATAGACTACCCCACTTTGACAACCGGATCAGTGAGCTTGGCCCCAAAAACCGAATAGCAAGCCAAGCTGATCTCAGGAGAGCCCCCACGTTGAAGAAACTCTTGGCTGTGATGCTTGCCCTCTCGCTCGCCGCCTGCAACCCCATAGCAGGGCGATTGCATCTAAATTGGGTCAGAACATCGAAATGCAGCCGAATACTCTTCCAGGTCGGGGTAAGACACAGGGAAATGTACGAAAGATGGCACGTAGACGGAGAATTTAACTTATCTCGCCGACTGAGGGCCT
>JAJDZJ010000234.1 GCA_022824685.1 Caldilineaceae bacterium | reverse complement strand
AGGCCCTCAGTCGGCGAGATAAGTTAAATTCTCCGTCTACGTGCCATCTTTCGTACATTTCCCTGTGTCTTACCCCGACCTGGAAGAGTATTCGGCTGCATTTCGATGTTCTGACCCAATTTAGATGCAATCGCCCTGGAGGGCCCGGTTGCATGGGATATTATGACGAAGAAGAGAACGTGGAATCATACGTGCGGATGGCGGAGGGATATGACGGAAGGGAGCTGGTCGATGAACTGAGGAAGCGCCTGGCGCCCGGTTCGACGGTGCTGGAGCTGGGCATGGGGCCGGGAAAGGATTTGGCGCTGCTGGCGGAGGCGTTCGCCGCGACCGGATCGGACCGGTCGGAGGCGTTTTTGCGCCGCTACCGCCGGGACCATCCGGATGCCGACCTGTTGCCGCTGGATGCGGTGACGCTGGAGACGGAGCGGCGTTTCGACGCGATCTACTCCAACAAGGTTCTGCATCATTTGCGCGTGGATGAACTGCGGCTGTCTCTCCGGCGGCAGGCGGCGAGACTGAACGGGAACGGGCTGGCCCTGCACTCCTTCTGGCACGGCGAGGGAACGGAAGAGAAGCACGGGCTGCGGTTCACGTATTACACCGGCACATCGCTTGCAGGGGTTGTCGGCCCGGAATTTGAATGGGTCGCGTGCGCCAGGTACACGGAGATAGAGGAGGGTGATTCGCTGTGGCTTCTGCTGCGGCGGTCCTCCTGCGAATAGATTAGCCCTGGGCGGTGGGGCGGGCGGGATCAGTGATCCAGTCGCTCCAGGAGCCGGGGTAGAGGCGGGCTTCGCCGATGCCGGCGTGTTCGAGAGCGAGGGCGTTGTGGCAGGCGGAGACGCCGGAGCCGCAGTAGAAGATGACTTCGGATGGGGGGCGGTTGCCCATGAGTTCGCGGTAGCGTGCGGCCAGCTCTTCGGGTTGGAGGAAGAGGCCGTCGCGCAGGTTGCCGGATTGGGGCAGGTTGGAGGCGCCGGGGATGTGGCCGCCGATGGGGTCGTGGGTTTCGTTTTCGCCGCGGAATCGGTCTGCGGCGCGGGCGTCGATGACGAGCGCGCCGCCGCTGGCGGTCTTGGCGAGCATTTCGGCGGCATCAACGACGAGTTCGGGGCGGGGGCTGGCGGTGAAGCTGCCGGGTTGGACGGTTTCGGCTCCGCTGCTGGTAGGCAGGCCGGCGGCGGTCCAGGCGTCCCAGCCGCCGTCGAGGACGGCGACGGATTCGTGGCCGACCCAGCGCAGCATCCACCACATGCGGGAGGCCATGCTGCCGCCGCTGGCGTCGTAGAGGGCGACGTTGTCGTTGTTGCTGATGCCGAGGCGGGCGAGAGTGTTGGCAAAGTCGTGCGGGTCGGGCAGGGGGTGGCGGCCTGTCTGGCCGGGCACGATGGGGCCGGACATGTCTTCGTCGAGGTGGGCGTAGACGGCGCCGGGGATATGGCTTTGGGTGTAGGCGCGGCGGCCGGCCTGGGTGTCGCTGAGGTCGAAGCGGCAGTCGACGATGCGCAGGTTGGTTGTGCCGGCGCCGGCCAGTTGGGCGCAGTTGATGAGGGTGTGGAAGTGTGGGTAATGTTGGGATGTCATTTGGGAGTCTCCTTTTTGTTTCCGCGATGGGGAGGTATGGGCAGTATTGTAACCGCGGAGGGGCTTTAGGGCTATTGGGGACGCTGATTGTCCGCGGAGGGGGGAACATCTTTTTCCACGAAGGAACGCGAAGGGGCGCGAAGAACACCTTTGGCTCGCGGATGGACGCGAGGGAGCGCGAAGAGCACCTTTTGGATCTACGGTGGGGGCGGGAGTGGGTTATTGTTGGAGGTCGTCGAAGAGGATGGCGTGGACGACTTTGGGGCCGTGGACGCCCATGGTGAGGTTGCCCTCGATGTCGGCGGATTTGCTGGGGCCGGTGATGATGGAAAGGTTGCGGCTCTGGCGCAGGTAGTCGTCGAGTCTTCCGGCGTGGCGCATCTGGGCGAGCCATTCTTCGCCGGTGGCGTAGAGCTTGCTGAAGGGGATGACGACGAGGTGTCGGAAGGGAGTCAGGCTGGCGGCGCGGGCGTTGGCGCCGCGGCCGCCGACGACGAATGAGCCGGTGCTGGCGAAGGCGGCTTCCACGGTGGTGATGCCGGCCCGTATTGGGCGGATGCGTTCGCGCTGTTGGGGGTCGTGCAGGTCGGTCGGTTCGATCAGTTTGAAGCCCAACTCCTTGAGGATGAGGGGAAGCGACTCGATCCGCAGCTGTTCAAGCGGCCAGCTGAGAACGTCGTAATCGCCGGCGCGTTCGGCCTCGGCGGTTTTGCGCGCGGCCTGTTCCTCCTCGACCCACAGTTGCAGCCGGGAGATGATGGAGAGGCGGGCCTCGGTCTCGGTTTCGAGCAGCTCGCAACTGCCTTTGACGGCGGTCAACTCCTGCGCGAAGCGTTCGGCCAGGGTCCAGGGGTCTCCTTCGGCATGGGTAACGGTCATGCGTTCGGCGTGGGTGAGCGGGTCGCTGTGGGCGGGAGGAAAGGGCAGGTGGGGCTGGCGGAGCGTTTCCCGAAGGCGAGACAGGATTGTGTCACGAGCGCTCATGTGTGGTATGTCCGGTGTTCAGTGTTGGGCCCGTGGCGAACGCGGGCTACCGGGGCGAGGGTCATCAGGTTTGGCCGCGCAGTTTGCTGCGTTCCTTCCACCATTGTCGAAAGCTCTTGGGGACGAAGGGGGCAAAGTCGCGATAGGCGGTCCAACCGTTGAGGGGGGGCGGCATGAACTTGATGTTGCCGCCGCTCATGCCGGCGTAGAGATTGGAGCCGATGCTGGCCATTTTGCCGAGGCTCTCGTACATGCGGCGGCTGCTCATCAGGCTTGCATAGCTTTTGATGCCCCAGGCTTCGGGCTTGGGGGAGGCATTCTCTTGCACCAGGTCGGAGCGCAGGTCGAGGAGCAGGCGGGGGAGGTCGATTTTGACGGGGCAGGCTTCGCGGCAGGCTCCGCACAGGGAGGTCGCGTGCGGGAGCTCTTTGAACCGGCTTATTTCGGGGGCCAGGGCAGGTGTGATCACAGCGCCGATGGGGCCGTTGTAGGTGCTGCCGTAGGCGTGGCCGCCGATCTCCTGGTAGACGGGACAGGCGTTCAGGCAGGCTCCGCAGCGGATGCAGAGGAGGGCCTCGCCGTAGCCGCGCGCCAGCATGCGTGAGCGGCCATTGTCGAGCAGGACGACGTGGACCTGTTCAGGGCCGTCGACGTCGCCATCCTGGCGGGGGCCGCTGGTCATGGAGCAATAAACGGTGAGGTTCTGGCCGGTGGCGCTGCGGCAGAGGGCCTGAAGCTGGAGGAAGGCGTCCTCGACGGTGGGGACGAGCTTTTCGATGCCCATGACGACGACATAGACGCGGGGCATGCTGGAGACCATGCGGCCGTTGCCTTCGTTGGTGACGATGCAGATGGCGCCGGTTTCGGCGATGGCGAAGTTGCAGCCGCTGATGCCCATGCCGGCGGCGAAGAACTCCTGGCGGAGGCGGGCGCGGGCCAGGGAGGTCATTTTGGTTGGTTCACGCGTGGGCGGCATGTCCAGTTTGTCCTGGAAGACTTCGGCGATCTCCTCCAGGCGTTTGTGGATGACGGGGGCAACGATGTGGCTGGGCGGCTCGTCGGCGAGTTGGATAATGTACTCGCCGAGGTCGGTTTCAACGACACGCAGGCCGACCTCCTCCAACGCTTGGTTCAGATGGATCTCTTCGGTCGCCATGGATTTGGACTTGACGACCAGTTTGGCGCTGTTCTGCAGAGCGATTTCTCTGACGATATTCTGGGCGTCTTCGGTCTCTTCGGCCCAGTGGACGGTACAGCCGTTGCGGGTCAGGTTGGATTCCAGCTGCTGCAGATAGTCGGGCCAGTTGCGGAGGACGTGCTGCTTCATCTGGCGCACTTGCGAGCGCAGTTTTTGTCCTTCGACCGCGTCCATAGAGGCGAGGCGCGCGTCGGTCATGCGGTCGGTGGCGTTGCTGACGGCGACGCGCAGGTTGGGGTCGGCCAGGGCTTGCTGGACGCGGTTCTTGTAGGGGGCGTTGAAGTCTACTTGCATTGCGGCGCCTTCGTGTTGACCTGTTTGCCGGCCCTGCCGGTCGTTGGCGGTCGGCAGCGGCCCGAGAGTTGACGGGAGCCTGGGGGGTTAGTCGCCCCAGCGCCTGGGGTGATCCGGCTGCTGCGGTTCCGGTTGCGACGGCGGGCGCAGGCTGTTGCCGAGATGGTTGTTCAGGATTTCCGCGATATGGTGGGCGCGACAGCTGATGCCTTCGCGGCTGAGGATGCCGTTGATGTGGGTCATGCAGCTCACGTCGCAGAGGGCGATAGCGTCTGCGCCGCACTGCAGGGCGGAGCGGGCTTTGGCCCGGCCCATGGCAGCGCTGATGCCGCTGTTTTTGATGGAGAAGAGGCCGCCGAATCCGCAGCAGTCGTCGGCGTGGGGCAGGTCGACGATGTCGAGGCCTTCGACGCCGTCCAGGAGTTTGCGCGGCTGGTCGTCGACGCCGAGTTCACGGTAGAGATGGCAGCAGGGGTGGTAGGCGGCCTTGCCCTGGAGGCGGGCGCCGGTGTTGACGAGGCCAAGCACGTCGACCAGGAATTCGGTGAGCTCAAATGTGACCGATGCGAGCCGTTCGGCCTGGCGGCGCAGCTCCTCTTCCCGGGATTCCTCAAACAGGACTTCGAAGAAGTGGCTTGTCATGGTGGCGCAGCTGCCGGAGGGCGCGACAACGGCGTCCACCTCGCCGTTTTCGACCAGGGGGCCGAAGATTGAGAGGAAGCGGCGGGCCAGTTTGCGGGCCTCGTTGCGATAGCCGGCGTTGAAGGCGGGCTGGCCGCAGCAGGTCTGCTCTTCGGGGAAGACGACCTCGACGTCGTTTTTTTCGAGCAGCTCGCAGGTTGCGATGCCGACGCCGGGGTAGAGCATGTCGACCATGCAGGTGACGAAGAGGGCGACGCGATTGGGTCTTTGTTCAAAGGTGGCTTTATGCATGACTGCAGTGGTCAGTGGTCAGTGGTCAGTGGTCAGTGGTCAGTGGTCAGTGGTCAGTGGTCGGTGGGCAGTTTCTAGGCGGCAAGGGTTGTCAGTTGGTTTTGGTAGGGTAGGGTGGTGACTTCAAGGCGGTTTGGGTGGACGATGCAGTTGACTTCGGAGCGGATACCGAGCCCTTTGGGCTGGCCGCTGTTGTCGAAGTCGAGTTGGGGCAGGTAGATGCCGGGTTCGATGGTGAACATGACGCCGGGGATGAGTGTGCGGCGGTCCTGGGTTTCGACGTTGTCGATGTTGACACCGTTCCAGTGGGTATTGGGGCCGAGGCTGTGGCCGGTGCGATGGAGGATGCCTTCGGCGTAGCCGGCGTCTGTGATGATTGCGCTGACGGCGTCGTCGACTTCGTAGCCGTGGAGCTTTTTGCCGGCTTCAAGGGCCTGGCTGATGAGCGAGACGCCGGTGTCGCGCGCTCTGGCGACGACATCGAATACGCGGCGGGCGGATTGGGGCGGGTGTTCGCCGCAGTAGGCTGTCCAGGTGATGTCGGCGTAGCAGTCATCGCGGTTGTTCGTTTCTTTGGCCCAGAGGTCGATCAGGAGCATATCGCCGCGTCGAATTGGGCTGTGTTGCTGCGCGGTTGGCGCGTAGTGGGGGAGGGCTGCGTTGCCGTTGACAGCTACGATGGGATCGTGGTCCCAGGTCATGCCTGCGGCGCGGAACTGGTCGACGATGAACTGCTGGACGGTGTATTCGGTGATCTCCTGGCGCTGGGAGAGAGCCTGGCCGACGAAGGCGAATGCCGCGTCTTTGGCCGCCATCACGCGGGCGGCGGCGCGGCGGTGGCTTTCCATCTGGCGGGAGGAGAGGACGGCCTGGATCTGTTGCACGAGGTCGGCGCTGCTGACGACGCTGGCGGCGGTGGAGGCGCGGACCAATTCGAGGGCGCCGCCATCGACTGTGCTGACGTAGGGTATGGCGCCGCGGGGGCTGTATTCCATGGCGATGCGGCTGTCGGCGCTTTGCGGCAGGCTGTCGCGGAGTTTCCGCTCCATTTCCTGCCAGCCGACGTAGAGGCGCAGCGGGCCGGCCAGTTCGGGGTTTACGGCGCTGAAGGTGGTCTGTTCGATGGCGTGGACCAGCCATTGCGGTTCACCGCGGGCAGGGATCCAGAGAAACCAGCGGCGCGTGCCGGTGGATTGGAGGCCGGCGATGGAGGCGGCGATGGGGTTCTGGCCGCGGAAATCGTAGAGGAGCCAGCCTGCCAGGTTGCTCTGGCGCAGATGCTCCTGGATCGTTTGCAGTTTCACGGGCAATGTCTTGTTGTGTCTATGCGGGCGCGTTGGAGGCTGGCGCGCGGACCGGCGGTCAGGGAATGAAGTGTCCGGGTATGCCGACATTATTCCATGAAGTGGCGATAAGGGCTAATCGGGGACGGGGATTTGGGGGGATTGTTGGGATTTGGGGGATGGGTTGTTGTCTGGACGGGGATTTGGGGGCGAGCGGAGGGGAGAGGACGGGCGTTTGAGGCGGGGGGTGGAAAAGTGACCGGTATTGGATACCCGCGAGGTTAGCGTTTGCGGTGCGGGCGTATGGGGGAGGAGAGCGTATGCGGCAGGGCAGAGCGGGGCGGGTTTCAGGCTACCAGAGGGAAATTCAACTAAATCCTGGACTCCAGCCTCTGCTGAAAACGCCAGATTTGGACGGCGCGCTGGGGGAATCGAGCAGGGCGATTGCATCTAAATTGGGTCAGAACATCGAAATGCAGCCGAATACTCTTCCAGGTCGGGGTAAGACACAGGGAAATGTACGAAAGATGGCACGTAGACGGAGAATTTAACTTATCTCGCCGACTGAGGGCCT
>JAJDZJ010000048.1 GCA_022824685.1 Caldilineaceae bacterium | reverse complement strand
CAGGCCCTCAGTCGGCGAGATAAGTTAAATTCTCCGTCTACGTGCCATCTTTCGTACATTTCCCTGTGTCTTACCCCGACCTGGAAGAGTATTCGGCTGCATTTCGATGTTCTGACCCAATTTAGATGCAATCGCCCTGTTTGCTTGGTTGCGGGCCAGATTCGCGGGCGACCGAAGTGAATCAGGATTTACAGGACTTGACAGGATTTTGGGGATTGCAGGTGATGGGGCGCTGGGTGGAGGGGAGGGAGCGAATTCAGGGGGCGGCATTTGACCGGTAAGTATGCTGCTGCTATGCTTAACGCCGCGTACGGAGAGTTGCGCTGGAGGAGCCCGTCCGGAGGTCGTCCTCAGTTTTTGGGCTGAAGGGACTGACTGTACCGCAAACGAAACAGGCGTTGGCGGCAGACCGCCAAGTTCCGACCAGGAATGTCCACCCCTCGTCATATCCGTCTAGGCAGCCGCGGGTCGGCCCTTGCTCTGTGGCAGACAGAGCATGTGGCGAAGCGTTTGCGCGCTCTGTACGCTGGCCTCTCGGTCGAAACGGTTGTCATACAGACCAGGGGAGATCGTTTCAAGGAGAGATCCTTGCCGAGCATTGGCGGCAAGGGACTCTTCACGCTGGAACTGGAGGAGAGGCTGCGGCAAGGCAGCATCGACGGGGCGGTTCACAGCCTGAAGGATCTGCCTGTTGATGACCCAGAGGGACTCGCGCTGGGCGCGATTCCGGCGAGGGGGGATGCCGCGGATGCGCTCGTGGCGCGGGCCGGAAACGGGACTGCGGCGGAGGGGGGCGCGCCGACACAGACGGGTGGGAAGGCGTTGTGGTCTGCATGGCTACACGAAGGGGCAGTGGTGGGGACGGGCAGCCGGCGCAGGGCGGCCCAACTCCTGGCACTGCGCCCTGATTTGCGGGTCCTGGAGATTCGGGGCAATGTCGAGACGCGTGTCCGCAAGACGCTTGAACCGGATGGACAGTATGATGCCGCGGTTCTGGCTGTTGCCGGCTTGAAACGGCTGGGGTTGGACGCCGCCATTTCCCACACATTGCCGTTTGGGACGATGTTGCCGGCGCCGGGTCAGGGCGCGCTGGCGGTGCAGTGCCGCCGGGAGGCGGAGTGGCTGGCATTCTTCGGCGGCATTGATGACAAGAAGACGCGGGCTGCGGTGACGGCAGAGAGGGCCTTTCTGGGAGGGCTCGGCGGAGGCTGCCGCGCGCCGGTGGGGGCGTTGGGCGCGTGGGGCGAAAAGGAGGTCGGCGGCGGGGCAGGCGGAATGCCCGGAAGACAGTTGGAGCTCCGGGGTCGAGTCAGCGCGCTGGATGGCAGCCGCCAGGTTGACGCCCGCCTGGCCGGCCCATTTGACACAGCCGAGCAGTTAGGCCAGGACCTTGCCCAGTTGATCATGCAGAAAGGCGCGCGGGAGATCATCAAACAGATCGCTGCAGAGGAAGATGGTTCCGATTGGGCCCGGCAGGCGTAGCAGATAGTTTTTGTCCAACCAAAGAAGAAAGAGCAAGCAAGATGAACACACAGAATCTTACGGGGCTTCGAATCGCCAACACGCGGGGGCTCCGGCAGGCGCCTTCTCTAACTCGTTTGTTGGAAGAAGAGGGCGCTGAAGTGCTGCACTATCCGACGATTGAGATTGAGCCTAGCGCGGACTCTGCGGACTTTGATGCGGCGCTGGCGGCGCTGGCGCAGGGGCATTTTGACTGGCT
The DNA here is from genome assembly GCA_022824685.1 of Caldilineaceae bacterium. Classification (GTDB taxonomy): domain Bacteria; phylum Chloroflexota; class Anaerolineae; order Caldilineales; family Caldilineaceae; genus Bin5. The sequence goes on along the minus strand of JAJDZJ010000048.1, from coordinate 4,408 downwards.
GATCGTGACCAGCACGAACACTGTGTATATTCTGGCCGACCGGATGCGGGAACTGGGGATTGGCCTTGAGAGGGTGGCTGAATCCAAGACAAAGGTGGCGGCAGTGGGCTCAGCGACCGCGTCAGCAATCTCCCAGGAATTGAACCTGGTGGTCGACCTGTTGCCGGAAGAATATGTGGCTGAAGCCCTGGTGGCCGGTCTGCAGGTAGGCAAGGGAAGCCGTGTGTTTCTGCCGCAGTCGGCGATCGCGCGCCCGGTCTTGGTGAAGGCGCTGCGGCGGGCGGGAGCGGAGGTCCGGGATGTGAAGGCATACGAGACGGTGGTTGGCCATGGCGGGGATGATCTGCCGCACCATTTCTGGCAAGGGGATGTGGACGTCGTACTGTTTACGAGCGCATCGACTGTGCATAACTTTGTGAGCCGGCTCAAGGCCGAGAGCGGCGATGCCGGCATGCTCTGCGACGTGACGGTTGCCTGCATTGGGCCGATGACGGCAGAGGCGGCGCGGAGGCATGAACTGCCTGTGCGGATTGTGGCCGAGAGCCACACTGTAGAGGGCCTGGTCCAGAGCCTGAAAGCCTATTTTGGGCGGCGCGGACGATGAAGGCGCGGGGGTTGGGCGTTCGCTTCGATAGCCGAGCCGAGAACTGTCTGGGATGCCGACTGCGCGACAATGCGGCATACATATCATCTCTTCAGCGGGATATTAGTGTAGACCGAGGCTGGCGGGCGGCGCGAACAGAGTACGGACGCGTCTGACCGCTTGCGGGATGGGAAGGCGGCGGAGAACCTATGAACAGCCTACAGCTTGTACAAAAAACGATCAACGGCCAAGCCGCTGCGGACCCGGTTCTGCGGCCGCGGCGGACGCGGATCAGTTCGGCGTTGCGGAGCATGGTCCGCGAGACGACGCTCTCGCCGGCCGACTTCATCTATCCGCTGTTTGTGCGCCACGGCAGGGGCGAGCGTCGCCCGATTGGTTCGATGCCGGGGCAGTGCCAGCTTTCGGTGGATGAATTGGTCCGAGAAGCCGATTCGATCATGGAGTTGGGGATCCCGGCGGTTCTGTTGTTCGGCATTCCGGCGGAAAAGAACTGGTGCGGGAGCGACAATTTCAGCCCGCACGGTGTGGTTCCGGAGGCGATCAGGGCTCTGAAGGAGGCGGCTCCGGAGCTGATCGTCATCTCCGACATGTGTTTCTGCGAATACACGGATCACGGTCACTGCGGGGTGATTAATACGCCGTTGGTGGACAGTTACAACGCGGCGCTGCCGGAGGGATATCTGCTGAACGACCCGACGCTGGAGCTTTTGGGGCGGGCGTCGGTGGTACACGCGGATGCTGGGGCGGACATCATTGCGCCGTCGGCGATGGTGGACGGCATGGTGGGCGCGATACGCGGGGCGCTGGACGAAGCGGGGCTGGCGCATGTACCGATTTTGAGCTATGCGGCCAAATATGCGAGCAGCTTTTACGGGCCGTTCCGGGAGGCGGCGGAGAGCCCTCCCTCGTTCGGCGATCGCAGCCAGTATCAGATGGATCCCGCCAACCGCCGCGAGGCGCTCAGGGAGGTCGCGCTCGACGTGGCCGAGGGCGCGGACATGATCATGGTCAAACCTGCGCTGCCCTATCTGGATGTGCTGGCGGCGGTGCGGGAAGAGTTCAGGCTGCCGACTGCCGCGTACCAGGTGAGCGGGGAGTACGCGATGCTGCACGCGGCCGCGGCGAATGGGTGGCTCGATCTGAAAAAGTGCGCGCTGGAGAGCCTGACGAGCATCAAACGGGCCGGGGCGGACATGATTCTGACCTACTTTGCCAAGGATGCGGCCGTTTGGCTGGCCGAGGAAGGGTAGCAGGGGAACGGCAGTGGTCAATGGTCAGTGGCGGGAGGGTCTTTTGACGATGCACGGGGCGGAGTTGGGGCGGCGCTGGGTTGAGCGGGTATGAAGCGCATCGTCAGTGTGTAGATTGCTGATTCAGGCGATGGCCGCCCGAAATCAGGGTGGGAACGATATTGGCGGGAATTTGCTTGTCTTGGGGTGATTGGCTATACTGATTCGGCTTTTTGGAAAGGGCGGTCATTGGGCAGGACTGTGTTCCGCCGCTTTCAGTTCGGAGAGGTCGCATAGTCTGGCCGAGTGCGCGGGCCTGGAAAGCTCGTAGGGTGCAAGCCCTCGAGGGTTCAAATCCCTCCCTCTCCGCCTCGCGTGTTTGCATCGCTTCGTCAGTCGCTGGGTCCTGTGCGGCAGGGCGCCGTGAACCCCGTCAGGGCCGGAAGGCAGCAGCGGTAAGCGATTCGTTCTGGGCGCCACAGGGTTGCCTGGCAGCTGGCGAAGCGGTGCGAACACGCGACTTCTTTGTCCACATCATACTCAGTTGATCTTCAATTGCCGGCGGAATGGGGCCGGACCTGCCCGCGGGCGCGCGAGCCCTCTTTGGCTGGGCGCGCCCGCGGGTACACGGGCTTGAATCCTCTTGCTGCAACAGAATGCGATCCGAATCTACCTGGTCATAGGCGGGGGCAGAGCGCTATTCAATGCGCTGGTCTTCACGATCAACCTGATTTACCAGGTGGAGACGGTGGGACTGAATCCTCTGCAGATGGTGCTGGTGGGCACGGTGCTGGAGGTGACGGTGGTGCTGTTCGAGGTGCCGACGGGCGCGGTGGCGGACGTTTATTCGCGGCGGCTGTCGGTGATCATCGGGCTGGCGCTGGTGGGCTGCGGATTTCTGCTGGAGGGATCGATCCCGATGTTTTGGGCGGTGCTGGGCGCGCAGGTGCTTTGGGGCATAGGCTATACGTTTCTAAGCGGGGCGCTGCAGGCCTGGCTGGCGGACGAGATTGGCGCGGAAGAGGCGGGACCGGTCTATCTGCGTTCTTCGCAGGTAGGGTTGATTGCCGGCCTGGTCGGCATCGGCGCCAGTGTGTGGCTGGCGCGTCGCTGGCTGCAGTTGCCGATTCTGGCAGGGGGCGGGCTGTACCTGGCGCTGGCCGCTTTCGCGGCGTTGACGATGCCGGAGAGGGGCTTTAAGCCGACTCCGCCGGAGGAACGCGAGACGTGGAAGCAGATGGCGGACACGGCCCGGGCGGGGCTGCGCGCGGTGCGCGGGAACCCTGCGCTGCGCATTGTGGTGGGGCTCAGCCTTGTGACGGGGCTGTATAGCGAGGGATATGACCGTCTCTGGACGCCGCATCTGCTGGACAGTTTCAGGTTTCCCGCTATTTTCGGCCTGGATGACGCAGTGATCTGGTTTGGAATCATTGGGTTTGGCGCGACGATGACGGGAATTGCGGCCAACGAACTGGCGCGGCGCGGCGGGGCGACCGAGGACCAGAGGGGAACGGTCAACTGGCTGAAGGCGCTCTACGGTCTCTTGCCGTTGAGCCTCCTGGTCTTGGCCTGGACGGGCAGTTTCTGGCTGGCGGTTCTGGCGCTTTGGGCGATCAATATCTGCCGCAGCACGATTTCTCCGCTGGAAAACGCATGGATCGTGCGCAACACGCAGAGCGCGCAGCGTGCGACGGTGATTTCGGTGTGGGGGCAGGCGAATTCGCTGGGCCAGGCCGGGGGCGGGCCTGTTCTGGGGTGGATCGGAACGGCGGCAAGCGTGCCGGCATCGCTGTCAGTCTCTTCGGCGGTGCTGTTGCCGGCGCAGTGGCTGCTGGCGCTGGCGAGGAGAGATGGAGAGCCGAGTGATGAGGGAGTCCAGGACTGAATGGCTTTGAGGCAAGGAGAGTCGATGGGAATGGATGCAGGCGGCGTTCAGGGTTTGAGAATTGTGGAAGTGAAGGAGGATAGTCCAATATGGGAGCAGCTTTGGCCGGTTGTTGAGCAGTTGGCGCAGCGGCCGTACATAGAGGCGCAGGCCGGGCATTTCCGTTCCAGCCATGTGCTTGCAGCGATTTTGGAGGACCGACCACTGGGCTTTCTGCGCTTCGTTGTGCAGAGATTGGGTGAGGACGAGGGAAGGCCGCCGATCGTTATCCGGGACCGAACGCTTTACGAGGCGAAGATTATCGCATTCGGTGTGTTGCCGGAGGAGCGCAATCGCGGCATAGGGCGCTCGCTTCAGAAGGAAGCGATGGGACGGGCGCAGGCATTGGACTGCTGCCAGGTCCGTTCACGGAGCGACTATGGCAACAGCGCCAACTACCATCTGAAAATCTCGCTGGGTTTCGGTATCCAGCCCAGTCTGGAGGACGATTCGGTCTATTTCGTGATGGCGCTGCCTGCTGAGGGTTCGCTGGAATCCTCCAGCGGCGAATACCAGGGCGATTGCATCTAAATTGGGTCAGAACATCGAAATGCAGCCGAATACTCTTCCAGGTCGGGGTAAGACACAGGGAAATGTACGAAAGATGGCACGTAGACGGAGAATTTAACTTATCTCGCCGACTGAGGGCCT
>JAJDZJ010000100.1 GCA_022824685.1 Caldilineaceae bacterium | reverse complement strand
CAGGCCCTCAGTCGGCGAGATAAGTTAAATTCTCCGTCTACGTGCCATCTTTCGTACATTTCCCTGTGTCTTACCCCGACCTGGAAGAGTATTCGGCTGCATTTCGATGTTCTGACCCAATTTAGATGCAATCGCCCTGCGCGCCTCCCCGTCCCGCCACCCACTGACCACTGACCACTGACCACTGACCACTGCCCTTCCGCCGTTCCCCGAATCCTGCCCCAATCCGGAGAATCCTGACTCCCCACACTGCTTGACATCCTGGCCTCGGCTCGCCATAATGGAAACATCCACCGGCGGCATGCAGCCCTTAGCGAGCGGCGTCAGTGCGAATCACGCCTGAAACTGAACGAAACCCTCTCTTCGTGTCCTTGCCGCTCTTAGCCGCATAGGGCGCCAAGCCGGCAGATGGAGCAGGTAGCGGACAGGGAACCTCGGTGCGAGCCAGTGTGTAAGACAGCATGACACACCTTCATAACAAGAGGACCATGATGCGCAATATCAAGCCGCAATACCTCGTCGATGAGACGGGGCGGAAAACGGCAGCCGTTCTCTCGATGAAAGAATATCGCGCCCTGATGCAGCGGCTGCAGGATCTGGAAGACGCTTTAGAATTGGATGAGGCGGTTGAAACCGCCACAGGCTTTCGTGAGTACGTTGAAATACGAGCCGAACTTCAAACCGATGGCAAACTCTGAACGACACGATGGCATACACCGTCCATTTGGAGCATCGTGTTGAACGGGACCTGCGGCGGTTGCCAAAAGACGTTGTCAGACGCCTTGACGCGCTGTTCCAGCAGTTGGCGGAAGATCCACGCCCGGACGGCGTCGTCAAACTTGCGGGCAAGACGAGTTCCGGGTGGCGCGTACGCGTCGGCGATTACCGCATCCTTTATCAAATAGAGGGAAGCCGCATCTACGTCTATCGCATAAAACATCGTCGAGACGCCTATCGTCCATAGCCGAGGGACGCTTGACGCCCAACTCGCGCCGCCGCCCTGCCTCCAACAATGAACAGCCGCCCGAATGCGCCCCGCCCATCAGGTAAACTCGTTTGCGCAGACGGACAGAGGGATCCAATCCACCGGGTCCCCTGTCTGTCTTCCCGCCCACCGTCCTGCCCTCCGACAAGGGCGCCCATCCCCGCATGGACCGCCCGGCCAGGAAAAACATGACACGCCAGCAACATTAGCCCCTCTCGCGTAGAAACCTGACCCTGACCCTCTACTATATCTCAGCTCTTGTCGGGCGCGACGGCGTCGAAAACGGGGTCATGGTGAACTTTCTGCGCTCAATGGAAGGCCTGCCGCCCCTCAAAGGGGACGCGCTGACCGACGAAACCTGCAAATTCGACAGAGTCATTCAGCAACATCTCCCCATTGAAGCTGTTCCCGGGAGGCGTTGAGGAGGCCGGGGTCGCGACCGCGGATGGCGGCGCATCACAGAGGCAGGCAGCGACGAGGCGCGGCGTTTGTTGGCGCAGCTCCTTGCAACTGCTTCAGAGGACTGAGCCTGTCAGCTGACGGCTCGTGTACGCGCAAGGACGTCGAACCCGGCTATCTGCGTTCTCTGACTTCATATAATTGGTTTTTTATTGAAAGTGAGCGATGCCATCCTCTTGAGAACTTTCTTCTCGCAAACGCTTGTAAACGCTTGTAAACGCTTGTACGAGCGTTTAACCGATCCCATACGGGCGCCCGACCTGTTTTCAGGCAGCGTCCAGCCCGGAACTACGTGCAGTGACAACGAAAATGCGTCTCTTCAGCCCGTCTTGAAACACTGCCCTCTCACCGAACGCAGCCGCAAGAGCCTGCCTTCGTGACACGCCTTGAAAAAGCCTGCAAATCGATGCCAACGAGTGCACGTTGAACGATGGAACCGTATCCGATACTCGCCGCCAGCAGGCTGACGCGATGAATAAACGCCTGAATGAAACACTGGAGACAAGCATGTTTCGTTTTTCAACCCTGTTTCTTGCTCTTGCGTTTTTGTTTGTCGGTTGCGTCGCAATTCCAACCGAAAATGAAAAAGCCGCCTACACCAGGTCAATGGTGCAGGATGCCATCCGCTACTATGACCGCAACGGCAAAGATGCTGCCGTCGAGTACTACAGTGCGCAAGACAGCGTGCATGGCCAGTGGTACGTCTTCATTGTCGATGCCGGTGGGTATACCATTGCTTCGCCCAACCCCGATATGATCGGCCGCGATCCGGCTCTGCGCGTCGATGCAAGCGGCTACTTCTTCGGCGATGACCTGATGAGCACAACCGAAGCGGGCAACTGGATCAGCTACATCTTCCGTAATCCGGAAACAGGAGAAAATGCCCGCAAGCATACCTGGGTCGTACGCCACGACGGACTGCTGTTCGCTTCCGGATTCTATGATGAGGAATAAACTGACGGAGCGGACTGAGATAGAACGATAGGCTGCCCTCATCCGCAACCGAGGTATGGCCGCCCCAGTCGCTCGCCCCGCATCAACCCGCATCAACTGCTGCCGGCGTACGGGGTAACCCCTCCTATGAGTGGACGGGACCGCCCTGACTGCCGCCTGAGATGCGCCTGTGTGCCCCTGCCGTTCCCCCCGCCGCCCACACTGTGGCGGCGAGGGCCGGCGCCAACCCGCCAATGTAAACGGTCCGGCCAAAACCATGCAAAGTGTCGACCTGAAAGCCCTCCGCGAAGCCGCCAAAGCCGGCGCAACCTGGATAGATCTCGCCGCCATCGTCGGCGTACCCTCCCCGCCCTACTCCAACACACGGCCAAAACGGGCAAAGAACCTCGAATCCTCCCAACTCCGACCCAAAAAAGCGTTTTCAAGCGGACAAAGCGGACATTTCGTTGGAAAAATCCATGGAACCGGTGCGGCCCGTGCGGAAAGGACCAACTCCCAATTGTACGCATCCCCTGTATCTTTCGGGCAGATCATCGTCGAGCCAGGGGTGCCCAACTAACTCCGCGGCAAGAAGGACGCCTGCCTCCTCAATCATCTGAAAGCCGTCGGCCTCCAGGTCGACCTGATCTCTAGCTTCGCCAGCCACGGCAAACTGGAACGCGAACGCCTCGTCAGGGAGCATCCCCAATCCCATGCGAAATCATCGCTGACACCCTGCAGCCCCCTGCCCTCCAAAGGACCTTGCCAACGCCGCCTGTTCTGCATCTCACCAAAAAACCAGCAACCAAGAACTGCCCTCAGAGACGCCAACGCGTCCCTCGCTCCCTCGCCCCGCAGTTCCCCCCTTGTGGGCGCTCTACCCCCTCCGACTGCAACCCTCCTTCGATCAGAGGCGCCAACGCGCTTCACGCGCCGCTTTGTGGACAATAGGAGGTGTCTTTCGCGCCCCTTCGCGTGACTTCGCGGACAGTAAAGTGCTCTCCGCGCCCCTCCGTGAATGAACCAGGTTCCGCCCGCAAACACCCCGGCTCAGAAACCGCTGGTGTTTCTCACTCCTCACTCCTCTTCCCACTCTCCTCCCTCCACGCAAACACGCTTTCCGTTGCACCCAATACTGGTAACATTGTAGAGTCCTGGGGTATATTGGAAGTCTGTACGACAGAGCGGCTGTCGCCGAAACGAATCCGAGGCCCAATCCCCACGGCCCCATTGCTCCGCTTCGCAAGAAATCCATCTGCCACCCTGAGAGCAGTCGGCGACCGTCCACCTTCCAGCCAAGGCAAAACCATGACCAAAGTTTCTCAGCGAACCTATGCGATCCTGCTGGCATCCCTCCTGGCTGTCACCGCCTTCCTGACCGGCCCCGACCCGGCCCTGGCCCAGCAAGACGCAAGGCTCCCCGCCCCGCAGCTGACCGCCCAGGCCTCAGACCGCACTGTCGAACTGACCTGGACGGAAGTCGCCGGCGCCGCACGCTACGAACTCTGGTCATGGCGGAATGCAGAAACCGGCTGGCAACAGATCGGCGGCGACAACCTCACCGGAACCGCCTACACCCATTCCAGCCTCGTCGCCGGGATCACCTACCACTACCAGATCCGCGCCGTTGACGCCGACGACGAAACCGGCGCCTGGTCCGACAAGGTCTCCGCTACCACGCCCCATGCCCTCGACGCCCCCACTTTAAACGCCCAGGCCGCAGCCGCAGCCGTCGAACTGTCTTGGAATGCAGTCGACACCGCCGCACGCTATATTCTCTGGTCTTGGTGGGATGCCGACACCGGCTGGCAGCGGCTCGGCGGCGACAACCTCACCGCAACCAGCTACACGCATTCCGATCTCACAGCAGGCACAACCTACTTCTACCAGATCCTCGCCGTGAACGCGGCCGGCGAGCTCAGCCCGCTGTCACAGCAGGTCTCCGCCATCGCCGGGGAAGCGCAACAGGCAACCTCCACCCCGACCCCAACCGCAACGGCAACCCCCACCCTGGACCCGCTGCACACCGCAACGCCAACCCCCACCCCGGACCCGCTGCACACCGCAATGGCAACCCCCACTCAGGACCCGCTGCACACCGCAACGCCAACCCCCACCCCGGGCGCAACCCTGTCGCCAACGCCCTCACCCTCTGCAACGCCCACCGACGCCGCCACCGCCACCGCCACCGCCACACCCACCGTCGAAGCCCAAGCGCTACCTGCGCCCTCCCTCACCGCGCAGGTCACCGGCGGCGCAGTCGAATTAAGCTGGACCGCAGTCGCCGGCACCGTCCGCTATGAACTCTTTTACTGGACCAGCGCTGAAGGCTGGCAGCAGCTCGGCGGCGACAGTTTCACCGCGACTTCCTACACCCACTCCGGGCCCGAAGTCGGCACAACCTACTACTACACCGTGCGCGGCGTGAACGCGGCCGGCAAGGGCGGATCCTGGGCAGAATACGTGCCCGTAACCATCTCTGCAGGCCAGGCCACGACAGCCACGCCAACGCCAACCTCCACACCCATGCCGCTCTCCGCCCCGACCCTTTCTGTGAGCCTCACCGAGGATACGGTCGAGTTGAGTTGGGACGCAGTCGCCGGAGCCGTCCGCTACGTGCTCTGGACCCATACCGCCTACGGCGGCCGCCAGCGGCTCGACAATGGCAACCTCACCGCCACGACCTTTACCCACGCAGGAGTGGAGGCCGGCACAACCTACTACTACACCCTGCGCGCCGTCAGCAGCACGGACAACGTCAGCCCTTGGTCGCCCTGGGTTCCCGCCACACTCCCAGGCCCGCTCACGCTGACCCCCGCCCAAATCTACGCCAAAGTTGCGCCGGCCATCGCCTACATAGAAGCCGGACTCGGCTCCGGTAGCGGCTTCCTGATTGAAGGCGGGTATCTCGTCACTGCCGCCCATGTTGTCTGGCCGGAAAATGCAGTGCGCGTCGTCTTCCCCGACGGAACAGAATTTGAAGACGTGCCCGTCCAAAGATTGGAGCTGATTGCGGACGTGGCCGTGCTTGGCCCCTTCAATGTCTCCATCGAACCGGTTACAATGATCGACGGCGAAAGCATTCCCATCGGCTCTCGCGTCTACCTCATCGGCTACCCCGGCGAATACGAGCTCTTCCCCGAACCGACCATCACCGGCGGCCTCCTCTCTCGCCTGCGCCAGTGGGAGGCCGGTCCCCTCACCCTGATGCAGACCGACTCTACAACAGTTGGCGGCCAAAGCGGCGGCGCGCTTGTCTCCGATACCGGCGATGTGATCGGCATCAGCAACTTCAAGGTTTATGACGAATTCGGGCTCGTCGTATCCTCCGCCGACATTATGCCCCGCATCCAGCAGCTCATCGCCGGCCAGGACCCCACCGGCCTCGGCGACCGCCTGCCGCCCCCGCCAGGAGGCGCTTTCCGTCATAACCTGACTCTTGATAACTATTGGGACGACCAGGCCTATATCATCCATGCGCCCCCCCGCACCGAATTCGGGTTCAGCCTGCTCGGCGCCAACGATAGCGTGGTCTCGATCTACGACTACCTCGGTATCAATGGCGAGATCTTTGACACATTCCAGGCCACAGGCTTTGAGTATGGCGCCTATATCTTCGGCAGGCTGACGCCCAATTTCCTCATCATCAGACAGAAGGCCACAACGTCCGGCAACTTCGTCATCGCCGCCAACCACAATCTCGTCCCCATAGAAGACCAGGGCGATTGCATCTAAATTGGGTCAGAACATCGAAATGCAGCCGAATACTCTTCCAGGTCGGGGTAAGACACAGGGAAATGTACGAAAGATGGCACGTAGACGGAGAATTTAACTTATCTCGCCGACTGAGGGCCT
>JAJDZJ010000207.1 GCA_022824685.1 Caldilineaceae bacterium | reverse complement strand
GGCCCTCAGTCGGCGAGATAAGTTAAATTCTCCGTCTACGTGCCATCTTTCGTACATTTCCCTGTGTCTTACCCCGACCTGGAAGAGTATTCGGCTGCATTTCGATGTTCTGACCCAATTTAGATGCAATCGCCCTGATACAATACAAGAAAACTGAACTGATCACAAGCTCTGGATTTGGACGGGGATTGAGGGGATGGGCTCTGATTTGTGGGCGTGGGGCGGGGATGGTGTGCGGTTTCGCTTCACGTCGAGCGGGGGGCCAATATGGGAACTGGGCGGCTCCCCAGGCGCGGGAGGTGACCCAAGGGGGGCGTTGCGGGGAGAATCCCCCCGCACAAGAGAGGCCGCTTGCGGCTGAACGCCCAGAAATGCAGTGTTCAGTGGATCATGGACAGTTGGAAGCGGGCATTCCGCAGAGGGAGCCGGTTAATTCTGGGTCAGGAAGGCTTCCACTTCCGCGCGGGAGGGGATGCCGAGGCGGGCACCCTTCCTGGTACAACAGAGCGCGCCGACCGCTGAAGCGAAACGCAGCAGATCCTGCCACGCCATGCCCCGAGAGAGGCCGGCCGCGAACGCGCCGTGGAAGGCATCGCCGGCGCCGGTGGTGTCCTCCGCCCTGACTGCGAAGGCGGGGTAGCTGCCCGCGCTGGCCCCGAACCGGCAGTCTTCCCGGTTGCGCCAGCAGAGCCCCCGTTCGCCGAGGGTGATGATCGTCGAGGGGGCGCAGCGGCTCAGTTGCGCCAGGGCGATGTCCACGTCGTCCTGGCGGCTGTATGCGCGGGCAAAGTGCTCCGATACTACCAGGAATTCCACCATTTCCATCAGTGTTTTTGAGCCTCGATGGAGCGTGTCGCCGTCCAACACGGTGGGGACGCCGGCGGCGCGGGCGCGGGCGACGATGGGTTCGGCCGCGGAGAGGTAGTGTCCGTCCACCAGGACCGCGCGCGGGCGGCAGTTTTGTGGACAGAACGCCACCCCTTCGGGCATCTCCCGGCCGAGACCGTAGTTGACGAGAGCGCGCGTGCCGTCGGGCTTGACGAGGATGGCGGAGAGGGATGTCGGCCATTCGCCGCGGGCAACCAGCTCTGTGTTGACGCCGGCACCGTTCAGCTCCTCGATGTGTTTGTCGCCGTACATATCGCGGCCCAGATAGCCGGCGAAGGCCACGGAGGATCCGAGGCGAGCGACGGTCATTGATGCATTTGCGGCGATGCCTCCGCCACAGGCGGTCAATGCGGAGGCTTTGATCTTTTCATCTGCGCCAAGATGGCGGTCGACTGAGAAGATCAGGTCGTAGCAGGCGATGCCCACGCAGAGAACGTCGACCGTTAGGTCAGATGAATTGGACTTCTCATTCATTCTTCCAACCATATCGGGTTCGACCACGCCCTGCCCCCCTGTCGGTCGCGTGCGGTTACCCGGCAGTAGTGGCTGTCCCAATTGGAAAGGTCAAACTCGGCACAGGTGAGACCGTTATCCCAGGCGCGCTGGGCGGCGCTGCCGACTCCGGTCAGGAAGATGCGTTCAACGGGCGAGCAGTGGACTGTCAAACGCTCTCCGGGGACAAGATCGATGTCATAGATCTCGGGGCCGGTGCTGGAGTAGAAGGCGCCGTCCTTCAGCGCGGTCAGCAGTGCTTCGGGGGTGAGCTCCTCTGCTTTCACTTGTACCCAGCCGCGGCGAAAGTCGTGGTGCTCTTTGAGATGGGCATCGTCGGCTGCGTAGGCGAAGTAGCGCTGGCGCTTGTCCAGGAGGATGTCCATGATGTGCCAGCTATCGGCCCGGTCGTTGGCGTCGTCGGCTATCCCGTTATAGATCTCGACAGCGTGGGCCGGACCCAGCGCTGTGACATCATTTTCGGTAAGCGTGTACCAGTGGGGATGGGCAATGCCGACAAAGGCGCCGGCTTCCTTGGCCCTGGCGGCGAGTTGGGCCCCGCTCTCGTCGGGGTCGGTCGCTGCAAAATCAAGAGGGAGTCCGGCGGCCACGATATGCCAGGCTGAGCCGTTCTCGATGGCGCCGCTGTGTAGTTCGGCGCCGATGATGGTGGTGAACCCGGCTGAACGGAAGGGCCGTGTATCGGTGATTGGAAATCCGTATTGTTCCAAAAAGTGATCGGTCAGGGAGATGAAATCGTAACCGCCCTGTTCATAAAGTCTGCAGACCTCCTGCGGTGGCTTGCCCCCGTCGGAGCGGGTTGAGTGGGTGTGAAGATTTCCTTTCCAAAAACGGCCGGGGTTGGCAAATGCTGACAGTTCCATAGCTTCTCCAATCTGATGAAGTGACTGCTTGCCGAGGCAAGATTGTGGGACGAACGGTCGGGACGATAACGACTTGTCAGGAACGTGACTGACATTTTGTCGCCAGTACCTGTTCAATGGCTGTCGGCGAGGTCTTTTCCGTTCAGAAAGTCGACGATGACATCAGCGAAATTGTCGAGCCGATGAACGCGCTGGACATAGTGCGCGGCACAGTTTCCTAAGAGAATGGTCAAAGCCCGGTTCTCGGTGTGCTTGCGGATGGAGCAGTCCTCCACGTTGCCGTGATCGCTGGCGACGATCAGGAGGGTCTCTTGCCAGTCCATCACATCCAGGAGGCCGGCCACGAAGCCGTCGATGCGCTCGAAGTTCTTAATGGCCCCGCGGAAGTCCCGGTAGTGACCCAGGAAGTCGGTCTGCCAGTGTTCGAAAAAGGCAAAGCGGACCGGTTGGGCGAGGTGCCAGAACTGCGCCCCCGCTTCCTGCGGCGAATAGAGCGGCACATCGGGATAGCCCAACTGTGTGCGCCAGCCGTGGCCGGTGAAGTTCGCGGACAGGGCCTGCTCTGCAACCATCTCTCGCCAGGTTCGCAACTTGAGACCGCCTCTTCTCGCCGCGTAGGGGATTGCGCTCAACAGGCGTTTGCCGCGCTTGATGGCGTCAAAGTAGCCTTGGGGATAGGCGTTGACGAAAGCGGTCGCATGCTCGGCTGCATGGAGCCGGGCAAAGATGCCGGCCTCGTCGAGTATGTCCCGCACGCGTTGGTCCGGCCGCGGACCGTAGTGCTCCCCCAGGCGGGCGGGTGCGTTGACGCCGGTCAGGATAGCCGTCTGGCCGGTGGCGCTCTGGGGACGGCCGGGTACGCCCAGGTGGGCGTCGGTCGGGATCAGGTGCGCGTGGCCGTTGCTGTAACGCCCGCTTGAAGCGGTGAGCGGACGACCGTCGAAAAGCGCCGCAAGTGTCGGAAGTTCGGCCGCGGCCAGCGGGTTGACCTCCGGGTCATCGCGGCCCAGGCCGACGCCGTCAAGGAAGAGAAATAGGGCTCGGCGCATGATGGTGGGTGGTCACCGGTCTTCAGTTTCGAGCAACTCCACTAGGCGATCTTCCAGAACGTTCAGGCCGGAATCGACCTCCTTGTATGCCAGCCCCAGTCTCGCTGCGGCCGCGCGGGCGCGTTCGCTCTCGTCCTGGTCCGGCGACTGGCGGAGGTAGAGCAGCTCCTCGTAGTTGCCGAAGAAGGTGTCACGCAAGTCTGGGTAGCGGTTAAGGCCCAGCGATTCGATTACCAGTCCTTCGTAGTGGTGGGCGAGAAAGTCGGTCAGGTAAAATGTGCCCGGCTGGCGTTCGGCCTGTTGATCGAAGAGCGCGCCGCCGTAGAATTCGTAACAGTGGGGGCCGGGGATGCGCACCGCGTGGGGGTAGCGGGCGAGGAGGGTATCGAGCGCGCCAATTGTGCCGCAGTCGGCGTAGCCGATGAGGATGCGGTCGAAGCGGTTCGCCCAGGCGTCGAGTTTTTTGGCGACGGCGGGGGCGATGCGTTCGGGGCGGTTATGGAGCTGGGCGGGAACGGCGGTCAGCTCGTAATCCCAGCCGCGGCGGTTGGCGATGGTGATCAGTTCGCGTACGATGGCGCCGCAAGCAATGATGCCGATTTTCAAGTGCGTGCTCCTCGGCCCTTGAATGAGGCTCGGAGAGGAAGTGGTACTGGCCTTTTGCGACTGTTGGAAGTTGTTCAATCAAACAACGGTCAAACAATCGTCAAACAAAATCCTCTGCTCTAATTCTCTCTAAAGAAATGGAAAGTCACGCAAATTTTGGCTGTTTCGGGCCGTCCAGTCAAACAACGATCAAACAACGGTCAAGCAAGTGTTTCTAGCTGAAGAGCTATCCAGCCCAATAGGGCAGGTAAGTCCGGCTCCGGGTTCCAACGTTGGGATTCCGAACGATGACGAGTTCTGATTCTACTGACTCATTGAGAAGCCTTGTTGCCTGGGCCGCGTTTTTGTCGGCGATTCCAAACCGTTCCCGGATCGATGCATTGTTCATGGGGCGTTTGGTAACGTAGCGAAGACATGCATGCAGATAGCAGGCCCGAACACGGTCCGTTCGGTCCATTTCGCGTAATGGTTTTTGAGCAAAGAGAGTCGCCCGCGTAAATCCGTTGGGGGACTCGAAAAGTGGCGCCGGTAACTGATACTTTTCGGCCAATTCAACAACCTTGTCGATACCGCTGCCGCGTTCCTCACAGAATCTGAACCGACGCATCATGGAGGCCAAGGATTCGTTGAGCGACCGCGGTGGTGAATCAACGAAGCGATCCGTTTCAACTAAAGGACTGCCCGGATTGGTAATTTCAATTCGGCTGTCGAAGATTTCAATCATTGGCCCGGCGCCAGTTACATTGAAATCCTGGTGGATCAGCGCGTTTGCGACCAGTTCGCGTACTGCGATTTCGGGAAACATGGGTACCGACCGCCGCAAGGAGCGTTCGATCACTTCATTTGCGGGCACGAGCGCCATGATGTACTCAACCACTCTTGGAAATCCAACGGCATAACCATAAACGCCTTCCTGTTCTCTTATTGTTTCAGTGCGGCCCGCGCCGCGATATTGAATGACGCGAATGGCCTTGCGCTTGATCTGAGGAAAGTCGCTCAGGTTTCGGGCAAACAGAACTGCTCCCAGATTGCAGATATTCCATCCCCCAGCGTCGCACCGCGCAATCAACCTATCGTTTTCGAGTGCGTTAAGGATCGCGGCGTGTCCGTCAGGGATAGGCACATCAAGTAGATCGAAGTAGGCAGAGTAGTCGAGCTTGCGCAAAGTGGTTGTGTCGCTGACCTGCTCTAAAGCGACACGATTCTCGAACGTGATCTGGTCGAAGATGCGCCAGAGTGTACGTTGCTTCTCCGGGTAATCTTTGAGTCTTCTTGTACTCCCGCCTACACGGATAAACTCTTCGCCACTGAAGGACACTGGCTGAAGCGCTGCCGGTTCAATTTCCAGGAGTACGACCCGCCGGCCATCGACATTGAGTTCGTTGAAACGAAACTCAATGCGCGGGTTTAGCTGACTGTACAGCCAGGTCTCGAGCGGCTCGTTGCCCATTCGCGCGGAAGATGGAGAAAACGTAGTGCCTACGATTGCGCTCGTCCCGTCTTCTATGCCCCAGATAGCTGAGGCGGACGTCTTTCCATTGATGGCAGCCCCGTTTGCCAGAGCGGAAATGTTTCTCCCGATAGTATCCGGATTACTGTTGTTGCTTTTGAACTCCACCCACTCGGTTTCGCCCGGCAGGCGGCGCAATTCGCGCACCATGCGAGCGAGATATTCGGGGGTTCGGGCGGGAATCATAGTGTCACCTTCTCGAAGGCCTCAGCAAGGCTACCGCAAGCGTCCACCTTCTCAAGTTGCGGTCGAGTTTTGGGCGCATTGCCTCCTTCGCAGCCGATAGTATACCTTATTGTCGTAATGGATTCATGTCGGTCATTCTGCGTGCAAGATAAGGCGCGGCTGGCATGTCCCTCTCCTACCCCAATGCCTCGCGCATCGCGCGCAGGTGGGTCGGGGTTGTGCCGCAGCAGCCGGCGATCACGTCTACGCCGAGGTCCTTCATCTGGCGGGCGTAATCGGCCATGACCTCCGGCGTGCCGTCGTAGATCACTTCGTCTCCTTGCAGGACGGGCAGGCCCGCGTTGCTCTGGGCATAGAGGACGACGCCGGGCGGACGATGGGCAACCATCTCCGTCATCACCGTCCGGATCTCGTCGGGGCCGTTGCCGCAGTTGGCGCCGATCACCTGGACGCCCCAGCTGGCCAGTGTTTCAACGGCCTGTTTGGGGCTGACGCCCATCATGGTGTGCAGGTTGGTATCGAAAGTGAGCATGGAGACGATGGGCAGTTCGGTCGCTTGATCGACGGCGCGCACCGCGGCTTCCACCTCCTGCAGGTCGCTCATGGTTTCGGTGAGGATGAAGTCGGCGCCGGCGTCGGCCATGACCGTCACCTGTTCGGAGAAGAGCTCGGTCGCTTCATCCACCGTCATCACGCCCAGAGGATCGAGCAGCTCGCCGGTCGGGCCGACCGAGGCCCCCACCAGCACATCGCCGGCCTCGTCGGCGACTTTGCGCGCCAACCGCACGCCGGCCGCGTTCAACTCGTTCAGTCTGTCCTCCAGGCCGTGCATCTTGAGGCGGGCTGTTGTGCCGCCGAAGGTGTTGGTCGTAATGATGTGTGATCCGGCCTCGACGTAGCCCCGATAGACGGCCTGTACCGCCTCCGGGTTGTCCGCATTCCACAGTTCGGGCGCGGCGCCTCCGGTGAGGCCGGCGTCCTGCAGCACCGTCGCCATGGCCCCGTCGCCCAGAAGGGGCCCGCCGCGCTGGTTCAGCAGCTCGATCACAGGATGAGGGCGCGGTGTCAGCCATCCGGCGGAAGAGGAGTCGGGTGTTATCGAGGTCAGCAGTTTGCGGATCCGCTGCGGGGGATAGTCGGCTTCGAGCTGCGCGGCGACGGCCTGGGCCACGTCTTCGGGATTCCCCTCCTTTTCCTGCCAGTCTGAGCGCAGCCAGCCGTCCAGGTATTCATCGGAGCCGGTCGCGCCGGCGCGCATGGCGGCTTCGTCGATGGCGACCTGAAAGCGGGCAGGCAGCTGGACCTTATGCCGGGCGCGGCGTCCCTCGCGGGCCACCACCATTGACGGGAAGTCCCGCCAGTACGTAATCTGGTACTCTGTCATGGAGATTGGACCTCTGGTGAAAGATAAGTGGCCGGCGGCCGATGGCGATTTGCGGTGAGCCGGCCAGTTGACGCAGTCATTCTCTGAATTATACAGATGGGCGCGCAGGAATGCCTAACAGAGGCTTTGCGCGGGTAAGCGATGATTTCATAGTTGAGTTTTGGCTGTCTTTGCGTTACCATTGCCTCAGTCTGCGGCTATGATTGTTTTCCAGGCGAGCGTTGTGAAATATGAACTTTCAACGGCGAAGCGCGCTTGTCGGCGCCTCATCATTGCGGGCGTTGGACAATGCGCGGCTATCAGTTCTGTCGTTCATTTGAAGGAACCAATTGAATTAAAGGAGGCAGTTTCATGAGAACTCGACATTCTTGGACAGTAGTGGGTGTCATGCTCATCCTGGCAATGCTGATTGGCGCTTGCCAGCCGGTTACGGAGGCGCCGGCCGCGGAGGAGATGGCGGGCGATGATATGGAAGCGGCTTTGCAGGTTGCCTTTGTCTATGTCGCGCCCATCGGAGACCTTGGCTGGACGTATGCGCACGATGAGGGCCGGGTGTACCTGGAAGAGAATCTTGAAGGCGGCGCGGAGACGGCCTTCATTGAGAACGTACCTGAAGGCCCGGACGCGGAGCGTGTTATCCGCGACTTTGCGCAGAAGGGCTATAATCTGGTGATCACAACCAGCTTCGGCTATATGGATCCGACACTGACCGTTGCCCAGGAGTTCCCGGACCAGTATTTTGTGCATGTATCCGGCTACAAGACGGCGGACAACATGAGTACGCTTTTCGGTCGCATGTACCAGCCCCGCTATTTGAGCGGCCTGGTGGCAGGCAGCATGACGGAGAGCAATATCATCGGCTATGTGGCTGCCTTCCCGATTCCTGAGGTGATCCGAGGCATCAACGCGTTCACGCTGGGCGTGCGCGAGGTGAATCCGGACGCCGAGGTGCGGGTTGTTTGGACGAACACCTGGTTTGGGCCGCCGGAAGAGAAGGAAGCGGCTGAAGCGCTGCTGGACCAGGGCGCGGATATCATCGCCCAGCACCAGGACACAACCGAGCCGCAGAAGGCCGCGGCCGAGCGGGGTGGAACCAGCATCGGTTATAACAGCGACATGCGTGCATTTGTCGGTGACTCCGTCCTCACGGGACCGGTCTGGAATTGGGGCCCGGCGTTCGTGAAGTTCGCGGAGCAGGCGCGCGACCACAGCTGGGTTACTGAGCAGTACTGGGGCGGCATGGATGACGGGATCGTTGGCCTGGCGGACATGAGCCCGAACGTGCCTGATGACGTAGCCGCGATGGTCAGCGAAAAGCAGACCATGATCGTTTCCGGTGAGACAGATGTGTTCTGCGGCGCGATGAACGGCCAGAACGGCGTCCAGTTCCTGGAAGACGGCCAGTGCATGGATGACGGCCAGATGCTGGGCATGGACTGGTTTGTGGAGGGCGTTGTCGGCGAGGCGCCGGGCGAGGCTGCCCCGCTCGGGAACTAGCCTGCGTCCTGGTTTGAAATTGAATCGTATGACGTACCAGGATTCGGCTTGGGCGTCCGCCTGCCAAGGGCAGGCGCCTGGACCGGTTCGGGCGTGATTCCCACAGATTGCTCCTCTCTTGAAGTCAGGAAGAGGGAGGAGCAATCTGTTTGCCGCATGACTGCAAGAATCGATGAGCGAGTCCGTCTGTAGTTGTAGTGAAAAGGAGCGAAGTTACATGAGGATTCGACACTTGAGGATAGTGGTTGGCGTTCTTCTGCTCCTGGCACTGCTGATCAGCGCCTGTCAGCCGATCGAGAGTGCGCCAGCGGCCGCGGAGGAGGCAGGTTCGGCAAGAACGGTCGATTCGATGAAGGTCGCCTTTGTCTACGTCGGCCCGGTGGGAGATCTCGGTTGGAGCTATGCGCACGATCAGGGCCGGTTGGCGCTGGAAGAGCTCGGCGTGGAAACAGCATACAGTGAGCTTGTGGCGGAAGGACCGGACGCTGCGCGTGTGCTGCAGAGCTACGCGGCCCAAGGCTATGATTTGATTTTTGCCACCAGTTTCGGCTATATGGATAGCGTCATCGAAGTTGCGGCGGAGTTTCCGGATGTGAAGTTCGAGCATGCCACCGGATACAAGACGGCTGAGAATGTCGGCATCTATGACGGCCGCGGCTACCAGGGCTGGTACCTCTCGGGCATGGTCGCCGGCGCGATGACACAGTCCAATGTTATCGGTTATATCGCGCCCTACCCCATTCCGGAGGTGGTGCGCAATCTGAATGCCTTCGCCCTGGGAGCCCAGTCGATCAACCCGCTAGTGGAGGTGCGTCCAGTCTGGATTTTTGCCTGGTTTGATCCCCCTGCCGAACGTGAAGCCGCGCAGGCGCTCATTGATGCCGGCGCGGACGTCGTGGCCCGTGAGAGCGACAGCGTCGAACCGGACAAACTGGCGCAGGAGCAAGGCGTTTATGCGATCGGCTATAACGTGGTCAACCCGGAGATCGCGCCGCAGGCATTGCTGACCGCGCCGGTCTGGAACTGGCAGGTCATCTATGAGAAGAAGGTGCGCGACGTGGCTGCCGGGACATGGACCAATGAGCCGGTCTGGTGGGGCATGGAAGATGGCGTGTTGGACCTCGCGCCGGTGGCTGAATTTGTGCCGGCGGTGGTGCGAATTGCGGTCGAGGAGGCGAAGGAAGGCATTCTTGACGGCAGTTTTCAGTTCTTCTGCGGCCCGATCAACGATAACACCGGCGCAGAACGGGTCGCTGCGGGAGAGTGTATGGATGACCCGGCCCTGCTCGGCTATGACTGGCTGGTGGCAGGTGTTACCGGCGAGATCCCGCAGTAAGGAAGGGGAAGGAAGCAGGTTGAGACTCGTGTGTAAGAGAGTGGGACTAGAGCCGCTGTCCCTCCTCTCATACTTCATTTCTTTAACGACGCCGGCGCGTACTGTCAAACTCCGCCTCCTATGACGAACGCAACACCTCCTGCCGTGGATATGCGGGAAATCACCAAACGGTTTCCCGGGGTACTGGCAAACGACAGCGTCGATCTGACGGTCAATACGGGTGAGATTCATGCCCTGCTGGGGGAAAACGGCGCGGGCAAGTCGACGCTGATGAATGTCCTGGCCGGGTTATACCTGCCGGAACAGGGTCAGTTGCTGGTGCATGGGCGTCCTGTGCATATCGATTCACCCAAGACTGCCTTCGACCTGGGCATCGCGATGGTCCATCAGCACTTCAAACTGGTGATGAACCAGACGGTGGCTGAGAACATCATCCTGGGGCTGGACGATCCCTACTGCGCGCCTGCCGAGAAGGGACGATTCAAACCGTTGCGGCTGGATATGCAGCGGGTGCAGAGGCGCATTGCCGAGGTGAGCGAGCAGTATGATCTGCAGGTGGACCCGGAGGCGTTTGTCTGGCAGTTGAGTGTCGGCGAGCAGCAGCGGATTGAGATTTTGAAGGCGCTGTACCGGGGCGCGGACATCCTGATCCTGGACGAGCCAACGGCTGTCCTTACGCCACAGGAGGCCGACGCGCTGGGCCAGACGATGGCGCGCATGGTGCAGGAGGGCAAGACGATCATCTTCATCAGCCACAAGCTGGATGAGGTGACCCGTTTTGCCGACCGGGTGACTGTCCTGCGTCAGGGGCGGGTGGTGGCCAGCGAGGACGTGACCGCCGAGACCAGCGCCGCGCATCTGGCCGAGTTGATGGTGGGGCGGACGATTGTGTTCCGCATAGACAAGGAAGAGCAGGAGTTTGGCGAGATTAGTCTGGAGGTCGAGGGCGTCAGCTGCCTGAATGACAAGCGGTTGCCTGCCCTGCAGGATGTTTCGCTGCAGATCCGCAGGGGCGAGATTCTGGGCATTGCCGGCGTTGCCGGCAACGGGCAGAAGGAGCTGGCCGAGCTGTTGACCGGACTACGGCGGGCCACCGATGGGCGTTTTCGCCTGCTGGGGCAGGAGCTCACCAACCGGACTCCGCGCGCCATCATCGACGCGGGCATCGCCCACATCCCGGAAAGCCGCATCCACGTGGGCTCGGTCGGCTCGATGAATGTGGCGGACAATATCGCGCTCAAACACTACCGGGTCAGGCCGGGCCCGTTACTGGATCGCGACGGTCTGGACAAGATGAGCGCGGCGTTGGTGGACGAGTTCAACGTGGACACGCCCGGCATCGCGACCAATGTCGGCGCGCTCTCCGGCGGGAATCTGCAGAAGCTGATTCTGGCCCGCGAGTTGACGACGGACCCCAAGCTGATCATCGCGGCCCATCCGACACAGGGGCTGGACGTGGGCGCGACGGAGGCGGTGCGCCAGCGCCTGTTGGAGCAGCAGGCGGCCGGTGTTGCGGTGCTGTTGATCAGCGAGGATTTGGACGAGCTGTTCAGCCTGGCAGACCGCGTTGCCGTACTCAACGGCGGGCGGGTGATGGGCGTGGTCGACATCGGTTCGGCCACCCGCGAACAGATTGGGCTGATGATGGCCGGCCAACAGACGGCTTGACCGATTGACGCAACTGGCATGGATATACTGTACAAAGTTGGCTCGGCCGCTCTTCTGCTGGTGGGTGTTCTCTATCCGCTGGGCGCGATTTACATGATGATGAAGTTCCTCACGCGCGAAGATCTGCCGCGCCCTTCCCCCGCTTACATGATGCTCCATTTCGTCCTGATCGCGACCGTTCCTCTGGCCGGAATTCTGGGCGGATTCGCCGCATTTGCGCCGACTCTTTGGCAGAGCCAGGTAATACGCATGATCGTCTACGGCGCCGGGCTTCTTTCGGTGGTCGCGTTCGCGATGCTGCTCGTCAGCAGCCGGCGTCAACCGAGCAGCGGTGAATAGCGGCTGGCGGTCCGCATGTACTACTTTCCATCAGTCTGATGACTGACGCCCCTGTCTACCTTCCCCGTACAACATACCGACTGTTCGCCGCGGGCGGCGCGGCAGTTGTGTTGCTCTTCCTGTGGGAGCTTCTCAAGGGATTCAGCCTGCCAACCCTTTTCTTCCTTCTGGGTGCGATCGCTTTCACCCTCATCTATGTACGCTGGGCGCTGATGCAGCTTGAGTTGACCGCCGACGGCGTAACCGTGCGTGCGCCGTTACAGGCGGCCCAGCAGATTCAGTTCCGGCAGATGATCATCTGTGAAGAAGCCGGCCGCTTCATGCCCGGAGTGAGCCTCGTCTACTGGCCCGTTTCGGCTGACGGAATCGTGGAAACGGAAGTGCCCCGCACGCAGTTTCTGCCGGCGGTGGCGCGCCAGGAGGAGCTGCTGGCCGCGCTGCAGGAGCGGATTCCCGACTGACCGGACGGCCACATGGCTAAGGGGGCTTGAGCAGAGTGGCGGCAGAGAAGCCGAAGGTGTTGTTCGTCACGGGCGAGTACCCGCCGATGGTGGGCGGTGTCGGCAGGTTTACGGCTGAACTGGCGTCAGCGTTGCAGATACAGGGCGCGCAGGTAAGCGTCCTGACCGACGAGCAGGTGACGGCAGAGTCGGGTGCGGTTCGTGTGCTGCCGGGACGCCGCAGTTGGGGCTGGCGGATCCTGTCCGACATCCCTGCCTGCGCCCGCGCCATCGGCGCGGAATGGATTCACGTTCAGTACCAGACGGCTGCCTACGGGATGCATCCTGCCATAAACGCTCTGCCCTACTTCCTGCGGCGATACGGGCTGCGGGCCGCCTGGACTTACCACGACCTGCGCGTTCCCTATCTTTTTCCCAAGGCCGGAGCCCGGCTGCGCAACTGGGTGACGCGGCTGCCGCTGCGCGCCGCGGATGCGGTGGTGGTCACGAATCAGAGTGACTGGGAATCGGTGCAAGGGCAGGTGCAGCGCGGCCAGCTGCACCGGATTCCAATCGGCAGCGACATCGAGAGCCGCCGGTTCACGGCGGCCGAGCGGACGCGGCGCCGGGCCGCGCGCGGTTACGGCGGCGAGCAGCTGGTGCTGGGCTATTTCGGCTTTCTCAACGCGAGCAAGGGCGGGCTGACGCTGGTCGAGACGCTGGCGGCGCTGACAGGTGAAGGCCGGGATGTTCATCTTCTGATGATCGGCGAGCGGGTGGGGGCGAGCGATGAAACAAACTTCGCCTATCTACAGAGGGTCGAGGCTGCCATCGCGGAACAGGGGCTGGATGGTCGCGTGCAGTGGACGGGCCACCAGTCGGACGCTGAGGTCGCGGCCGACTTCAACGCCATTGACGTGCTGGTGATGCCGTATGAGGACGGCATGAGCATGCGCCGCAGCACGTTGACAGCCGCGCTGGCCAACGGCTGCGCGATCGTGACAACGCATCCGCAGGCGCCGACGCCGGAACTGACTGCGGACTCCGACCTGCTGCTCGTTCCGCCCAGAGATCCGGCTGCGACCGCGGCGGCGGTGAGGCGAATTGCTGCATACCCGCGCCTGGCGGAGAATCTGCGCGCCAATGCCCGCAGAGCGGCCCGCCAGTTCAGCTGGGATGTGATCGCGGCTCGGCATCTGGAGATGTACAACGCGTGAGCCGGCATACGCCGCGTTCCCTCCTTTCCCGCCCGTTGACCCGTCTCAGGACGCGTTGTACACTGTCTGCATCCTGAAGGTTTAGTACCCTCAAGCTATTCACAAAAGGCGAATGCAGGGAGGCCAACCGATGGAATATCGCGCATTTGGACGTACAGGACTGGACGTATCCGCAATTGGCTTTGGCTGCTGGGAGATCGGTGGCGGGTACGGACACTTTGACGAGAGCGACGTTGTGAAGGCGGTGCATCGAGCACTCGATCTTGGGATTAATCTCTTTGACACGGCCGAGGGCTACGGCTTTGGCCAGTCTGAGCAGATTCTGGGCAGGGCCCTTGGCGCGCGGCGTCAGGAAGCGATCGTCGTCACCAAGTGGGGCATCTACCAGCAGGAAGGCAATTGGCGTCGCGACAGCCGCCGCGAGACCGCCCTAGCAGCCATCGACCGCAGCCTCAAAGCGCTCGGGACCGACTATGTGGATGTCTATCTGGTCCACTGGCCGGACAGGGATGTGCCGCTGGAGGAGCCGATGGGGGTGCTGGAGGAGATCGTGCAGGCTGGCAAAGCCCGCTTTGTCGGCGTTTCCAACTTCCGGCCGGACCAGATCGAGACCTGTATGGAGACGCGGCGGGTGGACATCACCCAGTACGGCTACCACATGTTCGACCGGCGGCTGGAGCGCGAGGTCTTTCCAACGATTGCAAAACATGAAATCGGTCTGATGACGTACGGTTCACTGGCGCATGGGCTGCTGACGGGGACGTTTGCGGCGGATACGACGTTTGACGAAACGGACTGGCGCTCCAATGGGAATGCCTTCAACATCCCGCTGTTTACGGAGGAGGTCTTTGCGCGGAACGTGGCCACTGTCGAAGACCTCAAGCCGATCGCGGCCCGTCACGGCAAGACAATGGCTCAACTTGCGCTGCGCTGGGCGCTGTCGAATCCGGTGGTCAGTGTCGCGCTGATCGGGTTCCGCCGCCCTGAGGAGGTCGAGGAAAACGTTGCCGGACTCGACTGGTCACTTGACCAGGAGACGCTGGACGAGATCGATGCGGTGTTCGCCAAGCACGGTGTGGATACTGCGCCGGCGGCCTGGGTAGAGGTGGAGGACTGATCGCAATACGGTCGGTCTGTCGACATCAGTGGAAGAGTGCTGACAAAGCCGATTACGGCGCTACCGGGAAAGGGGATTCCTTCATGACAACCCCGCGCTTGCGCATGCTGACTGAGGAGCAAGTAAGGCAGTTCAGGCTAAACGGTTTTCTGACCGTAGAGGACGTTCTCTCTGCGGAAGAGGTGGCTGCCTTGGCGGCGCACACCGATCTGATCGCGGCGGGCAAGATCGAACACATCCCGGAGACGAGCATTCAGTTGGAAAAGGTGTTCCGGGAAGGCGAACGTGAAGTTGCGGACCAGGTGCTGTCGGTGCGCAAACTGTACAATCTGGCCGTATACGACGAGGTCATGTGGGGTCATGCCACCCATGCCAGAATCGTCGACATCATCGCCGATCTGCTGGGCTGCGACGACATCAAGATGTACGGAGACCAGTTATTTATGAAGGCGCCGGTCACGGGGACGGCGCAGCCGTGGCACCAGGATTCGGCGTCGTGGCGGGACATTTTTCCGATGGACCTGGTTTCGGCGTGGACTGCGATCGATCAGGCAACGGTGGAGAACGGCTGCCTGAATTTCTGCCCCGGCACGCACCGCTGGGGGATGATGAGAGGGCCGCAGCTGGGCTGGTTTCTGGAAGACCTGGGGAGCGAGCAGTGGCCGATCGTGCCGGCGCCTTTGACGGCGGGCAGCGTCAGCTTTCATCACAGCCTGGTGCTGCACCAGAGCAACGCCAACCTGTCGGGGCAGCGGCGGCGCGGCTATGCGGTCCATTACATGCGCGCGTCGTCGCGGCGGGATGAGTCGGTGACGGACGCGCCGAAGATGCCGCCGTTCAGGCAGGTGCGGGGGCGTTCGTTTGCAGGGCGGGTTTAGACTTTAGGGGCAACATTACATGAAGTTTGATCGAAATCGTGCTCTTGAACTGCTGCGAAAAGGCACTGGTCTCCCTCACGCAGGATTCCACGAAAATCAGGACAGAGCTATTCAACACGTTGTAGAAGGTGATGGCTCACTGCTTGTCGTGCAAAAGACAGGGTGGGGCAAGAGCAACGTGTATTTCATCGCTACTAAATTGATGCGGGAGCAAGGCGCCGGCCCGGCACTGTTGATTTCGCCTCTGCTGTCACTGATGCGCAACCAGATTTCAGCAGCCAGTCGCATGGGGGTGCAGGCGGAGACCATCAACTCAAGTAACACGGAGGATTGGGAAGACATCATTGCCAAGGTCCATCGGGATGAAGTGGACATCTTACTGATTTCCCCTGAACGTTTGGCAAATCCGGAGTTTCGCGAGCAAGTACTGGGCGTTGTGGCACAAAACATCGTGTTCCTGGTTGTGGACGAGGCGCATTGCATATCGGATTGGGGGCACGATTTTCGGCCGGACTACCGGCGAATTGAGCGCCTTGTGCGACTGTTTCCGGCCAATCTGAGACTGTTGGCCACCACTGCCACTGCTAACCGACGCGTGATGGACGATTTGCGAGAGATTCTGGGGCCCAATCTGCGTGTAATGCAAGGTGACTTAAACCGTCCCAGTCTCACATTGCAGACATTAAGGATACCTGAGCAATTTCAACGCATGGCTTGGCTGGCAGAGTGGTTACCCAGGATGAGAGGAAGTGGCATCGTCTATGTCTTGACAGTTCGTGATGCGGAACGATTAGCAACATGGTTGAAGCGCCGAAAGTTAAACGTGGAAGTCTATACCGGGCAGATGAAAAACGAAGACCGTGAAGACCTGGAAAACCAACTTCTGGAAAATCATGTAAAGGCCTTGATAGCGACGGTAGCTCTAGGCATGGGTTTTGACAAGCCTGACTTGGGATTTGTCGTTCACTACCAGGCGCCAGGTTCTGTTGTATCCTATTACCAGCAAGTGGGGCGTGCCGGACGCGATGGCAATGATGCCTACGGCATTTTGCTTAGCGGCAAGGAAGAAACGGACATCCTTGATTTCTTCAGGAGGAGTAGCTTTCCCACACCAAGAGAAGTGGAGAAGATAATAGAAGCTTTAGAACCAGCGCCTGATGGACTTTCCACTTACGAGTTGCAGAGCGAGGTCAATATCAAGCCTACACGCTTGACGCAGGCCACCAAAATACTGGCGCTGGAATCCCCCGCACCCCTTGTGCAACAGGGAAGAAAATGGCAGTTAACTCCTACCAAGTTGTCGCCTTCGTTTTGGGAGCGGGTAAAGCGGCTGACGGATTTGCGCAAGGAAGAGCAAGATCAGATGCAAGATTACGTGTCATTGCCCCGCGGACATATGGAGTTCCTGATCACAGCCTTGGATGGCGATCCGAGCAAGGTCAGACCATTCGGTTTGCCTCAGCTCCCGGCGCGTACAGATACTCGCATGGTGCAGGCAGCCGAACGGTTTCTACGGAACAATATGGGCACGATTGACCCACGCAAGAGGTGGCCTACGGCTATGGGAACACCAGAGTACAGTGGAAATATCCCCAAAGAACTACAAGCTTGTCCCGGCAGGAGTCTGTGTGATTGGAACGATGGAGGCTGGGGAACTGAGGTCAGCCACGGAAAGTACACGACCGAGCACTTCTCGAACGAATTAGTGCAGGCCTGCGCCGGTCTTGTTCGCAAGTGGGCGCCCAGTCCTGCTCCCCAATGGGTTACCTGCATTCCCTCGCGGCGGAGCCTCGACCTGGTTCCTGATTTTGCCCGTCGTCTGGCGCAGGCTCTCGGTCTGCCGTTTTATGTTTCCTTGAGCAAAGTGCGGGATCATCCACCGCAGAAGGAAATGGCCAACTCCGCACACCAGTGTCGCAACCTGATCGGTGCCATGCAGACCGACATACAGAATATACATCGCGGGCCTGTGCTGCTGGTTGATGATATAGTGGATTCAGGCTGGACTTTCACAATGGCTGCCTCGCTGCTACGTAGAGCACGCAGTGGTGAAGTGTGGCCGCTGGCTTTAGCCGATGCAAAGGGCTGAGTACAATATGACGGACCTCTCTCCGAATACACAAGCCATCCTAATGCTAGTTTCGCCACTTAGGGCGGGGGGATCAACCTCATCGAAGCTTCTCCTTACGCACCGCGAATACACTAACCTGGTTAAGGCCTTACAACCAATAGATAGCCAGCCCGCCGATCTGATAGACAGGGGGAAGGTTTCAGACATTCTGAAGACCCTAGCGAATCATCAGTTCGACCCAGAACGTCTCAATTTGTTGCTAGGTCGGGGAATGCAGTTGGGGCTGGCGCTGGAACACTGGCAGCAGCGCTCGATACAGGTCATTAGCCGAGCAGATGACCTGTACCCCCAACGACTCAAAAAAGCATTACAGCACAAAGCCCCCGCTATACTTTATGTTTGTGGGGAGAATCTGGACATGTTGGAATGTGGGGGTCTAGCGGTGGTAGGGTCGCGTCACGCAAATGATGCTCTCCTTGAATATACCCGCCTTGTGGGTGAATTGGCGGCGAGCGCCGATTGCACCATTGTGTCAGGAGGAGCCAAAGGTGTCGATCAGGCGGCAATGCAAGGAGCGGGCGCTGCAGGGGGAAACGCCATTGGCGTGGTGGCCAACAATTTGGAAGCTGTCGTGATGCGCAACCGGAATGAACTAATGAGTGGGAGGCTGCTGTTATGCTCTCCCTTTGACCCTGGGGAACGATTTCAGGTTTGGCGTGCCATGGATCGAAACAAATTGATTTATGCTCTGTCCGATGTTGCCCTCGTGGTTGAATCCGATGTAGGAAAAGGGGGGACGTGGCAGGGCGCAGTGGAACAGATCCAGAAACTGAAGGTGGTTCCCGTTTACACGCGCGCATCGGGATCCGATTCCGCAGGTCTGAACGAATTGCGCAGGCTCGGGGCACATAGTTGGCCGGAATTCGAGAGCGAAGTGGAATTGCGCGAATTCATGCATGACATCAAGACGGGGGACAAGGATGCTGACCTTCCCCTATTCCGTCAGCAGACTATCCCGAAAACAGACAGTTCCGGAGTAGTCGATGACGCAGCATTCACTGAAGAACCCATTGAGTCGCCGGAACGACAGGACGTGTTGACGATTGCGGAATCCGCTGCATCTCCCGAATCATACGGTCCAGCCGCGCCAAACCCGGTCAACCAAGAGGAATTTCAGCAGGCTCCCGCGCAGGGACTGTCATGGGGAGACCAGCTCTTTACGCATGCGGAAGAAATTCTATTGCAGTTGTTGGATGAACTCGGCCCCCTTAATCTGGAGGAGATTGCCACGCACTTAAGAACGACGAAGGGACCAAGAGGGCAAACTGCACTCTGGCTGAAACGAATGATGGACGCGGGGAAGATTGAGAAGCTTCCCAAGTCTCGTTATCAAGGCACAAGTCGTACGCAGATGTCTATGTCACGCCCACTTGACGAATCCGCTGCTTCTTCCCATTCCCCGGATGCAATGCAGTAAATTCTGCGGGGCGCGTTTTCCAATGGCAGGTTCGGCGCTCTTCGCTCTCGCAACCTGACAAACGATGAGAAGGCGCTCTGCCAATAACGCAATTCCAACCGGCACGCCGCTCGCGTGCCGGTTTACTTTTCAACGGCTGAACGCCAGCGCTAGACCGCCCCGGGCGCGCCGAGTGGATGGGGGCCGTTCGTCATCGGGTTGGCGCGGGCGAAAGCGTAGACCGCGTCCTGCAGTTCGAGGATGCGCACGGCATCTTCGACATTGGGCGAAAAGCTGCTGCGCCCTTCCTCGATGGCCACCAGCGCCCTGCGCATGATCTCCTTCATGCCGCCCGTATGCGGTGGTTCCGGGTGAAAAGTCACGCCCTCGGTTGTGTGGACCTCAGTTATCTTGTTTCCCTGCTGGTCGTAACGTTGAAGAACCGTGGCTTTCGTGCCAATGAAGCGAAAGCTGTGGTCTCCCGCGCGGGCGCCTGACGGGTAGCTGTAACCGGATTCGACGATCCCGGTGACGCCGTCGTCCGTGCGCAGAATACCCACGGCCACATCCTCCACTTCGCGTGCGTACATCGAGTTGGAGATGACACCGCCGACTGCGGTGACGGGCCGGTCACCGACGAACTGCAGGAAGGTGTCGATGCCGTGGGCGGACTCGGTGGCCCAGCAGCCGCCGCCAGAGATAGCGGCATCGTTGTGCCAGGCGGAGGGCGTGGGGTCGTAGCGCGAGGGCGGCCCGTTGTTGAGGCGGCTGTTGTAGAGGACGAGGTCGCCGAAGCTGCCGTCGTCGATCATGCCTTGGACAAGGTCGACAAGCTCCGTACCGCGGTTGGGAAGGGTGAGGGCGCTGAAGACGCCGCGCTGTGTGCAGAGTTCGGCGGCGGGGCGGAGGCGGGCTGCGCAGTCGGCGAAGGGTTTGTCGAGCAGGAAGGGCAGGCCGCGCTCGGCGCAGGCGCGGACGTGGTCCGGCATTTCGGTGTGCTTGCCTGCGACCAGGACGGCATCGGGGCGGCTGGCGTCGAGGCATTCGCCGGCGGAGCTGTAGGCGGGACAGTTAAATTCGTCGGCCAGC
The DNA here is from genome assembly GCA_022824685.1 of Caldilineaceae bacterium. GTDB lineage: Bacteria > Chloroflexota > Anaerolineae > Caldilineales > Caldilineaceae > Bin5. The sequence goes on along the minus strand of JAJDZJ010000207.1, from coordinate 2,173 downwards.
TGCTGGCGCGGGCCTTGTTCGGCGTCCATTACGGCGACGATCTCGTGGCCGAGGTCGCGCGTCGCGACGGCCATGCCGCGTCCGTGATGGCTGTAGGAAAGTAGAGCAGTTCGCATCGTTGTTTACCTCAAATCCAGCCGTGCTGGCGGGTGACCGGCACGCCGTGGCGCTGGTGGGTCCAGGCGTGTCCGCTCTCGAGGACGACTTCACGGCCGGTTATTGCCGAGGTTTCGGCGGCGAAGAGGATCTCCATGATGTGGCGAGCCCATTCGCCGGAGGAGGGCGGCTCGATATCCTGTTCGATCGCCTCGACGAACGACTTCCATTCGTGGTGCATCTCGACCGGGGGATCGTCGAAAGGTATGTCCTTCCACACGTCTCCCTGGCCGACCTTGACGAACTTCTCGCCGTGCTGGCTGAAGCGCAGGGTGCCGTTGGCGCAGATGACCTGGCTTTCGAAGTTGGGCGCGCCGTCGGCAAAGCCGACCGAAACGGCAACACCTGCGAGGCCGTTCTTGTAGCGGACGAGCGCGGTGGCGGTGTCGTCGCTGGCCTGGTAGTGGGCGCGTGTGCCCATGCTGGCGGAGACGGAGACGGCCTGGGACGCCATCAGCCAGGTGAGGCGGTCGACGACATGAACGCCGTTGGCCAGCCACATGCCGCCGCCGTGGAAACGGCTGCGGTACTGGGGCGGGCGACCGGCGAAGTTCCAGTTCTTGGACATGTAGCAGACGATGGTCATCAGCGGGCCGAGCTGGCCGGAATCGAGGATCTCCTTGGCCTTGAGGCTGGTGCCGTAGTAGTGCTGGGTCTGGCCGACCATGAGCTTGACGTTGTTGCTGGCGGCGGCCTCGATCATGTCGTCGCACTGTTCGAGGCTGAGCGCCATCGGCTTCTCGACGAGGACATGCTTGCCGGCGTTGCATGCGTCGACGGTGAGGCGGTGGTGGAGTTGATGGCCGAGCACGACGGCAACGGCCTCGACCTCGTCGTCCTTGAGAAGCTCGGTGTGGGAGGGGTAGCCCTTGGGGATGTCGTACTTCTCCATGTATTCGCGGCGCTTTTCCTCGAAGAGGTCGGCGACGGCGACGACTTCGACGTTGTCGAGGGTGTCAATGGCGCTACAGTGGGCGCGTGCGATGCCGCCCAACCCGATGATTCCGACTTTCAATTTGGCCATGCTGGTCTATTTCGCTCCTGTGAAAGTGTGTGACTGCTTCGTCAATATAGCAACCAAAGCAACTAAAGATTGGTCTAGGCAGTTCATAGATGTGCAGAGCAATACAGCCGTCAAATGCGCCCGGAGAAAAGAGCCGCGCATCCGACGACCTCAATCGAGACATCATGAAACCGCTGGCAGAGCGCTTCCTTCAATCCACCCAGATCGTCGTTCCGATTCGAGAAGATGCCCTTCTTGTTGTAGACGTCCATCAGACGCTTGGCAAACCAATGGCGGGAGACACCACCCTGCAGCAAGGTCGAGCCAAACAGAACGGCATTGGGATTCATCAATGCTTTCAGATGATCGAATATGACCGTCTTGGATGCCACGGTTCCCGGGAGACAGTGGAGAAGGTAGTTAATCCCAATGGAGTCGAATTTCGCCACATCAATCGAAATAGGCTCCAAAATATTGTGGGAATATGTCTCAGGTTTGAAGCGTGCGATTCGCCTCGCGGCGAAATTCAGCGAGTTTTGATTGATGTCTGACAAGGCAATGCGCGGAGTTTGGGATGGGAAGCGGCAATTGTCCAGGAAAAAGCCGGTCCCGACGCCAACATCCAGATGATTCGCAGCGATGTGCTTGTTGTAATGCCCAATCAGCCGTTGCGTCGGGCACTTCCAGATCAATGGGTTCGTTACCCCAAGCACAACAATGTCATAGTAACGCAAGCTGCGTTTGGTATAGACGGCCTGTCCAGCCTCAACTTGATCTTTGGTTACGTCCATTTCCCTATTTCCTGTGACCCGGCTCTGCCGGCGCGCTGGTGGGTCCAGGAGATGCCGCTTTCCAGGACGACGTCCTGCCCGGTGACAGGGCGATTGCATCTAAATTGGGTCAGAACATCGAAATGCAGCCGAATACTCTTCCAGGTCGGGGTAAGACACAGGGAAATGTACGAAAGATGGCACGTAGACGGAGAATTTAACTTATCTCGCCGACTGAGGGCCT
>JAJDZJ010000055.1 GCA_022824685.1 Caldilineaceae bacterium | reverse complement strand
AGGCCCTCAGTCGGCGAGATAAGTTAAATTCTCCGTCTACGTGCCATCTTTCGTACATTTCCCTGTGTCTTACCCCGACCTGGAAGAGTATTCGGCTGCATTTCGATGTTCTGACCCAATTTAGATGCAATCGCCCTGGTTGGTATTGGGGAAGCATGGTCGTGGTGCTTTCGTAGAAGAACGATAGGGATAAAGCGAACAATGACAACAGCGGCAAGAAAGACCAAGCATGACGCAGCTTCGGACTGGTCTCGACATACAACGGAAGAGGAAAGGGAAATACTGGATGACTTGGTATCAAATGATCACACCAAGGTTGCCGACAGGCTCAACAGCCTGATCGAGATGTTCGACGAAGATCCGAATGTAGATCGATTGGTTCTGGAGTCGATACAGTCAGTCGCTGAATTCTTCATACGAAACAATCCTCCCCGTCCTGCGATTGTGGCTGACTACGATGGTACGCTCGCGTTGGAATGGAGGTTGCCTTTAACGCCTCCGCCTGATGAGAGGTGGCAGAACTGTGACGGAATTCTCTGCATGGAATTTCTGCCATCGGGCGATATTGAACTCTTTGGAGATGCCAGAGCGATCGGAGATGAGCAGGAGCTAAAAGTCGCAGGCATTGCCAGACAGAAGGAAATCATGAAAGAGATCGATCCATTTTTTAGAAGACTGGACGCCTGATGGAGGCAAATGGATATGATCTCAGCAATTCTCACCTGATCAGGCATTGCCGTGCATGGCAGATAGACAACAATGTTCCTACCTTTAAAGCTTTTAGACTGCGACCAAATGAACAATATCTTTCGTTCAACTGGTTGGAGAAGAGCTGCGTTGACGCCGGGATTGAAGTAGATCACAAGAGGGCCATCCAAGAGCTAGAGAAGGCGCCGCCTTTGGAAATCAGCGCAGGGCAGCTGTGGGCCGTTCTTGGTTGTGAAACGGTATCGGCGGCGGTCCGGCGAGCCGCATCGGTGTTGCCGGAGATATTTCCTGTGCCGAGTCCTGACAATGCCTCACATGTTGGTGTAGCCGGCTATCCAGCGAGATTCAACAGGGATGTTGCCGTAGAACTCGCCAAGAGAATCCGACGATCTGATCTATACCCGATTCTGATCTATACCCGATTACACAGAAGAGACGACGGTTTCGTGCATCAAGGTAGCCCCCCATCGTCGCGGCGTCCATGATCGACACCGGCTCATTTTGTGCCCCATAGCCGGTTCAGACTTACCCTGTACCTCCTCACGCATACAACACGACTTTCTCACCCTCCACCTCCACGCGGTAGGCGCGGACGCGGAGTTTGGGGTCGTAGAGGGCCTGGCCGGTCTTGATGTCGAACTCCCACTGGTGCCAGGGGCATTTGAGGATTTCGCCTTCGCGCGTGTAGCTCATGCCGGTGAGCCCGTCGGGGAGGACAAGGGGGCGGAGCCGGCCGCGGCAGAGCGGGCCGGACTTGTGGGGGCAGATGTTGCGGAGGGCGTAGTAGTCGCCGTCGAGGTTGAAAACGCCGATCTCCCGCCCGTTGACGGTCACGATTTTGCGGCCGCCGGGCGGAATTTCGTCGATGGCGGCGATGACGTGCGCGGGCATCAGTTGAGGCCGTAGAGCTCGGCGGCGGTGTCGTACATGACGCTGGGGCGCAGTTTCTTGTCGAGCAGACGCATGAATCCGGCGGGTTCTTCCCAGTCCCAGTGGGGATAGTCGCTGGCGAAGACGAGGATCTCGTCGGCGTGAAGCCAGTCGAGGAAGGTTTCGAGCGCCTTGCGGTTGGGCGCGTTGGGGAAGGGCTGCGTGCCGAAGCGGATGTGGTCGCGCAGGTATTCGCTGGGCAGGCGCTTGATCCAGGGCGTGTAGTCGCGCAGGCTCTTCCAGTCGGCGTCCATGTGCCACATGAGGCCGGGTACCCAGAACGTGTCGTGTTCGATGAAGAGGAACTTGAAGTTGGGAAACTTTTCAAAGACGCCTTCGCAGATGAGGCTGGCGGTATGGGCCATGGCGATCTGGGGGCGGGCCATCCGCATTTCGAGGTAGTAGGTGGGGAAGCCCGCCGCAGTGGGGGGCGCGGAGAAGCCGGCGCCCTCGCCGCCAAAATGGGTACACATGGGCAGACCGTTGCGCTCACAGGCCTCGTAGATGGGGTGGTAGATGCGGTTGCCGAAGGGGTGGAGACTGCCGGCAGGCATCAGGACCTGGGCAACACCGGGATGGTCGCCCAGCCGGTCGATCTCGGCGGCTGCCTGTTGGGGATCGGCGGGCGCGATGTGAATCGAGGCTTTCATGCGATCATCTTTGGCGACCCACTCTTCCAGCGTCCAGTCATTGAATGCGCGGCAGTAGGCGGTGGCATAGTCGACGGTGGGATGCACGGCCATATTGTAGGGCCCGCCGGTGAGGACGGCGATGTCGATGCCGTAAGCGTCGAGGTGTTTCTTGCTGCAGACGTCGGGAAGCGTTGACGGGTCAGGCTCGCCTTCCACGCCTTCCCAAAGGTCGGGGCGGGCATGGCCGCCGGGCATGTTGGTGTAGCCCACGTGCGGGGTCATCGAGCCGAAATCCTTGATCTGCTCGACATACTGCCGCGGCAGGTAGGGAAAGAGTGCCTCTGCGTTGGGGGAATTGTGATGCACGTCGCAGTCGATTATCCGCTGCCGTGCGGCGGTCTCCTGCGCGGGCCTCTCTGCCTGTTCCGGTTTGGCGCCATTTGCAGGCGAGACAGTGGCATTGCCGGTCCGCTCTTTCACCTCTGTGGCCATGTTTCGGCTCCTTGCATTTACTTTTCCCGCATTCTCTACTGACCGGGCCAGAATTTCGCCCGATGTTGCGCGTATGGTCGGGGCCAACCGGCGCGCCGCGGCTGTGACAGTCTGTCCAGCCGCTATTCCTTGGCCTGCTTGAGCAAGGCGCGCGCCTGGTCCAGGATTTCCGAACTCGGCGGATAGTGCCTGCCGGGCACGACCTTTTCGGCCAGGATGCGTTCTTTGGCCAGCCCCTCGGCGGTCTCATAAACCTCGGTGAGTTCGACGCACTCTTCGGCGAACCAGGAGGGCACGACAACCACGCCGTCATCGTCCCCGACAAGCACATCGCCGGGCCGCACAAGCGCGCCGCCGCACTGGATGTCGCCATTTTCCTCCGCCGGGAACGCCCAGGGGCCGCCGCCGTAGGGCGTTCGATCGCGGGCGTAGATGATCAGCCCGTACTCCTCCTCAACCATGATGTCGAGGTCGCGGATGCCGCCGTCGCAGACGACGCCGTCCGCGTTGTTCATCCTGAGCTGCAGGCCCTTCACATCACCAAAAACTGCCGCGGACGCGTTGCCCATGATATCGACGACCAGCACGTCGCCGGGGCCGCAGCGGGACATGGCCCGGTAGTCGATGGCCTCTTCGCCGCCGGGCGTCTGCGCGGCCAGGTCGGGGCGGGGCGGCAGGTAGCGCATGGTGCGGGCGCGGGCCGCGAGGCGTTTGCCGGGGGTAAACGGGCGCACGTTATCCATGAAAGGCAGCGGTACGTCGGCGTAGCTATGCACGATGTGCCACACGGTGGCAACGGGCAGTTTTTTGAAACGATCCAGAACTGATTGCGGAACTTCGACGGGTGTGAAGGAGCGTTCGGTCATCGGGCGTCTCCTGAGGCCAATTCGTCGTTGATGGGGAACAACACATCCTCTGCTGTTGCCTGATCATACGCGAAAACCGGCGAAACGTCTACCAGAAATGCCAGGTGACAACGACGACGGCTCGGACTGGACGACCGACTGGCCGGAATGCCGACTGATTTCGCTATCCTTGCGCCTGCTTGCGGGCGGCGCGCACCTGCTCGTAGGTCTCCTCTCCGGGCGGGTAATACTTGCCGGGCACGACCCCTTCGGCCAGGATGCGCTCCTTGATCATGTTCTCGGCTTCTTCGTGGACCTCGGTCAACTCGACGCACTCTTCCGCGAACCAGGAGGGCACGACGACGACGCCGTCGGCATCGCCTACGAGGACATCGCCGGGCCGGACGAGGGCGCCGCCGCACTGGACGTCGACATTTTCCTGGGCGGGGATGGCGTAGGGTACGCCGCCGAGGGGCGTGCGGTCGCGGGCGTAGATGATGAGGCCGTACTCCTCCTGCACCATGATGTCGAGATCGCGGATGCCGCCGTCGGTCACGACGCCGTCGGCGTTGGTCATCTTGAGCTGCAGCGCTTTCACGTCCCCGAAGATGCAGGGCCGGGCATCGCCCATCACGTCGCAGACGAGGACGTCACCGGGGCCGCAGCGGCCCATGGCAATATACTCCGGCGAGTTTTCACCGATCTGCACCTCAGCCTGCAGGTCAGGGCGGGGGGGCAGGTAGCGCAGCGTGCGGGCGCGGGCCGCGAGCTGCTGGCCCGGCGTGCAGAGACGCACGTCATTCATATAGGGAAGGGGCACGCCGGCATAGCGATGGACTGTATGCCATACGGTGGCGACGGGCAGATTCTTGAAGCGATCGAGAATCTGCTGCGGCACTTCGACCGGGGTAAAGGAGCGATCGGTCATCGGGTGTCTCCTGGTGGGGTGGGTACGCGGAATTTCTGTGCAAGCCGGGCGTGCCGGGATTGAGAAACGGCCAGGCAGTGAGCGCGATGGTCGCGAGCGGCGTGGTCATAATCTGCTTTTTCCGGGGCTCATAAGCAGGGGTTCAGGGAGGACCCAACCACGCCGTGATCATACCTGAAGACGGTGGAAATGCCTATCGGAGAGGGGTTTGAATTCGGTCAGAAACGGATACCGTTTGGGGTGTTCCTGAACCCTGTGCCTGGCGAGCGTGCCTGTTTGCGGAAGAGAGATATGTCCAAAATAGTTTCGTCTCGGGGTCGCTTTCAGTGTAAGATAGACTGATTGCGCCCACTACGGAAAAGCCTCTTCATGAAATCGAGTGAATCCACGGCAGCCGCCGCGACGCGGTCGCATTGGGGTCTGCTGATCGCCCTGATGATACCGGTCGGCATGGCGACAATGAATATGTCGATGTTCGGCGTGGCCCTGCCGACGGTTCGGGATGCGTTCGCGGTGGAGGCGGACATGGCGGCCTGGCTGCTGGCGGCTTACAGTCTGCCGTTCGTTATTTTCATGCCGCTGTACGGCAAGCTGGGGGACAGCCTGGGCAAGGCGCGTCTGTTCCAGAGCGGAATCGTCTTCTTTTTCGCGGGCTCCGTCATCTGTGTTCTGGCGGGAAACTTGACGCATCTCCTGATCGGCCGCGTTCTGCAGGGGATGGGCACGGCCGGCTACTACCCCCTTTGCATCGCTATCATCGCAGAGCGCTTTCCGGCGGCGCAGCGGGGCAGGGCGATGGGAACGTGGAGCTCGGTGGCTCCGGGCGCATCGACGTTGGGGCCTTTACTGGGCGGGTTTGCGGTCGATAATTTCGGATGGAACTACGTTTTCGTGCCGAGCCTTCTGGTTGCGCTGGTCGCCCTGTGGGCGGCGTACCTGCGGGTGCCGTCGCAGCGCCCGATTCGGGGGGAGGGACTGCAGGCGTTCGACTGGCTGGGCGCGTTCCTACTGGGCGGCGCGCTCGTTTGTGCAATTTTTTTCCTCTCGAGCCGCACGGTTACCGGAGTCGAACCGCTGCGGGACTGGCGGTTGCTGGCGGCCGCGGTCGGGTTCGGGCTGCTGTTCTGGCGGCGGGAGGGCCGGATACCGCGACCCCTTGTCAATTTCTCTCTATACCGGCGCAAGAATTTCGGGGTTGCCTCGCTGGCGGCCGGCTGCCGTATGGTGATCATGCACACAGCCATGTTTCTGAACGTACTCTTTCTGACCGATGTCTACGGGTTGGATGCGATAGAACTTGGCATTTTCACGACGATCTTTTCCGGCGCGATCTTTGCCACAACCCAATTGGGAGGTCAGTTGTCGGACCGGGTGCACTGCCGCTGGCTGGTGGGAGGCAGCTTTGCGGTCATGATCAGTTCTCTGGCGGGCCTGGCCCTGTTCCCACTTCCGCTGCTGGGCGCAGCGGCGCTGATGCTGACGCAATCGTTGGGCGGCGGGGTGGCGATGGCTGCGCTTCATCGCGCGGCGATGGAGGAGATCCCTATGGAAGAAAGCGGGTCCGCGGCCGGGCTATACAGCACGGCGCGATTTGGCGGCGGAGTCGTCGGCGCGACGATCGCCGGGGTAGCGCTGCAGCAGGCGCTACTGTTTACTCCGGGGCCGGGGGAGGCCTACCGGCTGGTTTTCGGTGGGGTTGCGGCGATCAGTCTGGCGAGCCTGGCGGTGGCGTGGCGGTTGGAGCGGTGAACTGCAGTAGTCAGTGGTCAGTGATCAGTGGACTGTGCCGAGGACCTGGCAGGTTTGGACCTTAGTCTGACTGGATCATGGTGTTATCTTTTGGCGTCTTCGCTGCCGTCTCCCGCTCCCCAGCCGCCGCCGCCGGGGGTCTCGATGCGCAGGCGCTGGCCGGGCTGCATGCGGCGGGTGACTTTGGAAGAGAGCTCCTCCTCGGAGCCGTCCGTGTCGATCAGCAGGTTGCGGCCGGGCGCAGCCGGCGCGCCTCCGGCCAGGCCCCAGGGGGCGATGGCGCGGCGTTCGCTGAGAATGGTGGCCGTTGTCGGGCGCAGAATCTCATACTCCCGCACGATGCCCTCGCCGCCCCGGTGCGTTCCGCGGCCGCCGCTGCCCTGCCGCAGGTGGTAGCGGGTGAGGCTGAGGGGGTAGGCCATTTCAAGGGCCTCGACCGGTGTATTGAGCGTATTGCTCATGTGGACGTGCGCGCCGCTGAAGCCGTCCCCTTGCGGGTGGGCGCCCATGCCCCCGCCGAGCGTCTCGTAGTAGGTCCAGGGCGAACCGTCGGCGTATTCGCCGCCCATTGTACAGTTGTTCATCGTGCCCTGTCCGGCCGCGGCGACGCGCTCGGGAAGCGCCTGTGCCAGCGCGCCGAATACGGCATCGGTGATGCGCTGCGACGTCTCGACGTTGCCGCCGGCCACGGCAGCGGGCGGGCGGGCGTTCACGAGGCAGCCGGCCGGGGCATCGACCTGGACGGGCGCAAAGCAGCCGGCGTTGACCGGCACGTCTTCGCCGACGAGGCAGCGCACGACGTAGTAGCAGGCCGACCTCGTCACGCTGAGGGGCGCGTTGAGGGAGCCGTAAATGCTGGGGCAGGTGCCGCTGAAGTCAAAGGTGATGGAGTCGCGGCTGACGGTCGCGGTCACGCGGATTGGCGCGGGTGTTGTGCGCCCGTCCACGACCGATTCGATCGGATCCTCGAAGCCGTATCGTCCGTCCGGCCAGCTGCGAATGGCTGCGCGGGTGAGGCGTTCGCTGTACTCCTGAAGGTGGCCGGCATAGGCCAGCAGCTCGCCGCTGCCATGGCGGGATGCCAGTTCGTGGAGGCGGCGGTCGCCGACCGCGTGGGCGGCCCGCTGCGCGGCGAGATCGCCGCGGCGTTCATCCGGCGTGCGCACATTGCGCAGGATCAGTTCAAGCAGGGATTCCGCCAGCGCGCCGCCTTCGTAAAGTTTCAGGGGCGGGATGATGATGCCCTCCTGAAACAGCTCGGTGGAGAGGGGCAGTGAGCCGGGCGACATGCCGCCGACGTCGGCGTGATGGGCGCGGCTGGCGGCGAAGAACTGGGGGCCGGACGGCGAGGCGTGGGCGTTGCGCCCTTCCGGACTTTTCTTGTCGCTCTCTCCCGTGTTTGCGTCTGGCAACTCTGACAGGAAGACGGGCGAAACAAGGGTGATATCAGGCAGGTGGGAGCCGCCGAAGTAGGGATCGTTGAGGATTACGACGTCGCCCGGCTGCCACTGGTCGAAGACGGCGAGCGCGGCGGCGACGCTGTCGGGCATCGCGCCAAGGTGCGCGGGGATGTGGGCGGCCTGGGCCACCAGGCGGCCGGCGCCGTCAAAAAGCGCGCACGAGAAGTCGAGGCGCTCCTTGATGTTGGGCGAGTAGCTTGTGCGCTGCAGGGTGATTCCCATCTCCTCGGCGATGCCGCTGAAACGGTGGCGGTAGAGCTCGAGGGTGATGGGATCGGGAACCATGGACTGCAGTGGTCAGTGGCTAGTGGTCAGTGGTTGGACGCCGGAAATCAGGCGTGGGACTCTTGGGATTGGGCCCAGGAGAGGACGCGCAGCCCGAAGAGGATCAGGAGAGCGGCGGCGGCGGTCCAGACCCAGAAGCGGAAGAAGGCGCCGCGCAGGGCCCACTGCGCGGAGAGCGCGTCGTTGATCGTTCTGGGGTAGGCCAGCTCGTGCCGTTCGTCGATGGCCACGTTGGTGAAGCGCTGCGCGCGACCGTCGGGCCAGAGAACGGTGAGCGCATGCGCTTCTTCGTTGTCTTCAAGATCGAAGAGGACCGTGCGGTTGGCGGCGTCTACTTGCGCTTCCACCGTTTCAAATTCGAGTTCAAGCGAGAGCATCGCGCCGTTGGTGGCGTAGATGTCGTCTTCGGGCACGGTAAAGGCGACCCAGTGATGGCCTTCAGGCACGTCAGCTTCGTAGACTTCGGCGTCGGGCATCCCGACTTCGAGCGCATCGCGCACCGGAATCCAGAGGAGGAGGGCGGCCGCAATCAGAGGCAGCAGAAAAAGCAGAAGACGTTGCTGGGAAGAAAGTGTCAACATCGCACAACTCCGATTGGAAGTTCTTCTCTATTTCGGTCTCCGGTTTCGCAGGTCGGGCAGAGCCGTCCGGAGGTCGGAACTATGATAACACAGCCGGGCCGCAAGGCCAGCTTTAGCCACCCGCGCGCGCCAACAAAAGATTGTGCCTTTCGTCGAGGCTGGCCGACCAGCCGGGCGCGACGACGGTGGTGGTGTCAAACTGGAAAACAATGGCGGGGCCTTCGAAACGGTGGCCGGGTCGGAGGCGGACGCGATCATAGCAGGATGTGGCCGTGGGGCCGTCCGGGCCGAACCAGACCGGCTTGGCGGTCACGCGCGCTGCGTCCGGGTTGGGCGGGCCGAGCGGCTCTTGCGGCAGGTTCAGCTGGGCGCCGGAGCCGGTCGCGCGCAGACGGACGGCGACGGATTCGACTGTTTCGGAGAGCATGGCGTAGCCGTAGCGGGCTTCATGGGCCGCGTGAAAGGCCTCGATTGCGCGCTGCACGGCGTGAGATGCCTGGGCAGGGTTGGGCGCGGGGAGAGCCAGGGGAACGGAGAGCTCGTAGCTCTGGCCGCGGTAGCGCAGGTCGAGCGAGGCATCCAAAGCGGGGGCGTGGACGCCTTCCGCCGCGAGCACGGCTTTCACCTGCTTTTCCAGGGCCGCGGCGCTTTCCTGCAGGGGGGCGGGGTCGTCGACAAGGCTGCTTCCTTCGAGCAGCAGAGCGCGAGAAGATTCGTGGACGACGTCCGCGATCAGGAGGCCCAGGGCGCTGAGCACGCCGGGGCTGGGAGGCAGAAGGATGCGGGGAATGCCGAGGGCGTCGGCCAGGTCGCAGGCGTGAAGGGGGCCGGCGCCGCCGAAGGGCACGAGGGTAAAGGTGCGCGGGTCGTGTCCCCGCTCGACAGAGACGCGGCGCAGAGCACGTTCCATGCGGGCGTTGGCGACCCGGACGACGCCAAGCGCGGCCTCGTGCGAGGAGAGTCCGCCAAGTGCCGCGCCGAGGTCGGCCAGGGCGGCTTCGGCAGCGGCTAAGTCGAGCGCCATGGCGCCGCTGCCGCCGAGAAACTGGCTGGCGTCCAGGCGTCCAAGGACGAGATTGGCATCAGTGACGGTCGGTTGCTGGCCGCCGCGGGCATAGCAGACAGGACCGGGCACGGCGCCGGCGCTCTCCGGGCCGACGCGCAGGCCGCCGCCGGCGTCCACGCGCGCCAGGCTTCCGCCGCCGGCGCCAACGGTGTGAATGTCGATTATCGGAAGCCGCAAGGGAAGCCCGGCAACCTCGCTTTCTGTGGTGCGAGGAATGCGGCCGGGGCAGAGGGCTACATCGGTGCTGGTGCCGCCCATGTCGAAGGTGATGATGCGCGGGCCCTGGCGGCTGACTTGGGGCCCAGTCTGCGAAGTTGAACTGCCGGCAGCGGCAGGAGGCGCGTCCGCCGCGCCGGCAAGCTGCGCCAGGCGGAAAGCGCCGACGACGCCGCCGGCCGGGCCGCTGAGCACAAGGCGGGCCGGTTCGCTTGCGGCCTGGGCCGCGCCGATGGCGCCGCCATTGGATTGCATGACCCTGATGGGAACGCTGCCCCGCTGCCGCTCTGTGCATTGCGAAGGCTGTCCCGCAGATTCGGCCAAGGCCTCTGTGAGATGGTCGAGGTAGCTGCCCACGAGCGGAAGCAAATAGGCGTTGATAACAGTGGTTGCGGTGCGCTCATACTCACGGTATTCCGGCAAAATGTCGCTGCTGAGCGAGATGGAAAGGCGCGGGCAGGCTTTGCGCACGATCTGCGCGGCGCGGCGTTCGTGGTGAGGGTTGCGAAAGCTGTGGAGAAAGCAGACGGCGAGACTTTGGGGCGCGGCTGCGGCGATTTCGCTTGCTGTGCTGGCAAGGGCCTCTTCATCCAAGCCGGTGAGGACATTGCCCTGAAAGTCCAGCCGTTCCGCGGCCTCGAAGCGCAGTTCAGGGGCGACCAGCGGGTGCGGCCGGCTCTGATGGAGGGCGTAGAGATGGGGTCGGTTCTGGCGGCCGATCTCGATCACGTCCGCGAAACCGGCGGTGGTCAGCAGAGCGGTACGCGCGCCGCGGCGCTCGAGCAGGGCGTTGGTGGCAACGGTGGTTCCGTGTACGAGCTCGGCGTCAACCGGCGCCTCTCCCCCGGCGGCAGTCACGACTCCCAGGTGGGAAAGCCCGGCCAGAATCGCTTGGCTCTGATCGGCGGGCGTTGTGGCCTCCTTATGCGCCAGCAGTTGGCCGTCTCGCAGGAGCGCAAAATCAGTAAATGTTCCACCAACATCGATTCCAACCAGAGTCGTGGGCATCGTGGACATTCCAAAAGGTGGGCGCAAGGTCGGCGTTGTCTGGCCGGCGGCTGCTATCGGTCTGAAACGATGCGGACGTGCGCCACCCACTTCACCTGCCGCAGGGCGTCGTCGGTTTCGCTCGGGACGATGAGGCGGACGAGGCCGTCGGCCCGCGACAGCGGTCGGCCGTCGAGCGTATGCGCGAGAATGATTGGCCGGGCCGTGGGTTCGGTCAGCTCGCGGCGCTGCGCGCGCGTGCCGAAACCGTCGCCGCTGACCACCTCCACCTGCGTCCAGTCGCCTTTCCAGAGCAGGTCGACGAGATCCAGCAGGCGCAGACCGGTGAATGAAAAGGGGCCGGAGGCGCCGTGACCGGTGGAGACAATGTAGCAGTTGGGCAAGGTCGCCTGCTCTGCTGACGTCGGGTGCCCGGCGACGCGATCGGTAGGCGCGAAATCCAGGCTGCGCAGGGCTGCGGCGGCGATGCGGCATGATGTGCCGTCGGGAAAATGGACGGTCAAATCCGCGTCGGGCGAAGGAGGCAGTGGATTGGGCTCGTGCGAGTGTGGGGCCAGTGGGTCGTGGGCAATCACGATTTCGGTTCCATCGAGAAGGTGAGGGGGTAGCCGGCCGCGCGGGCGAAGGCGTGCGCGCCGCTGATCAGACGTTTGGCCTCGGACTGGGGGCGGGAGCAAACCGGGGCCAACCCTTTGGAATGGGCCTCCCAGGTGACAGTTTCGGCGATTTCAGTGGACAGACTGAAGATGCGGCCCAGTGTATCGACGACAAATTCGTAGGGCGTCACGTCATCGTTGTGGACGAGGATGGTCCACGGCTCTTCCCTGGCGGTTTCGACGGCCGTCTCCGCATCCGGATCGACACGGGGCTGGGCGTCGGCGTTCGCGCCGGGTCCTTGCGGCGCCGGGCCGAATGAGAGGCCGTGCGAGGGCGCTGTCAGCGGCGGGATCGATTGGGACGGGTGACTCTCAATCATAGAGCAGAAAGTAACACAGTGAGGGTGTATTGGGCAAGATTCTTGCGTGATCCGGGGCGTCAGTTTTGCGATGGCGGCGACCTGAGTTGCTCGACGGAAGGGAATCCTTCTGCACAACAGCAGGGGTCAGGGGAGCGACCATTTGCGCCGGGTCACAACATGAGATTGCTTTGGCAGGTGACGAACTGGGGCCAGGCAGGCGCCGTTTTTTTTGATTTGTCCGGACGTGAGGGCCATGCTATACTGCCGCTGTCCTCTAATTCTCCTTTTGAGTTGTGGTCGCTCGGCGACTTGGCGACCAGCAACTCCTATCCGACATTTTGCTGTGCGTTTCGCGTGCCTCAGCGCTGTGCTTGCGCCATCCGGCGGCAGCATTGCCCCTGAATCCAATTCGGATCCGCGCTACGAAGCAGCGCGACAACCACTGTCACGCTTTCCTCTTTGTGGACGGTTTTGGCAACGAGTCCCGCCAGGCGGAAAGGAGTTTGTGCTCGCCTCCGTTTGCGCGACCGAACAGTTCTGCCGCAGAGAAGAGAGTGTATCAGGCTCACCGGCATCCGAAGCCAAAGAGGCAGGTGAGCCCAATCTTCACCAAAGGAGCAAAGTACCCAAATGGCAAGTGTAACCTACGAACATGTCTACAAGCGTTTCGGCGACGTCGTGGCCGTCAACGACCTGACGATTCACGTCGAAGACAAGGAGTTCCTGGTCTTTGTCGGCCCTTCCGGCTGCGGCAAGACGACCAGTCTGCGCCTTCTGGCCGGTCTGGAGGAGATCACGGAGGGGCAGATCCTGATTGGCGATCGCATCGTCAACGACGTGCCGCCGAAGGATCGGGACATCGCGATGGTGTTCCAGAGCTACGCTCTCTACCCGCACATGAGCGTCTATGACAACATGGCGTTTGGCCTGAAGTTGCGCAAGACGCCCAAGGATGAGATTCAGAGGCGTGTGGAAGAGGCCGGCGGGATTCTGGGCATTGAGCATCTGCTTGACCGCAAACCGAAGCAGCTTTCGGGTGGACAGCGCCAGCGCGTCGCGGTTGGCCGCGCGATTGTGCGTGAGCCGGCGGTTTTCCTCTTCGATGAGCCGCTGTCGAACCTCGACGCAAAGCTGCGTGTCCAGACGCGTGCAGAGATTTCCAAGCTGCACCAGCGCCTGGCCACGACCTTTATTTATGTGACGCACGACCAGGTGGAGGCGATGACGATGGCCTCCCGGATCGCCGTGATGAAGGAAGGCGTTTTGCAGCAGGTCGATTCGCCGCAGAACCTGTACGACCATCCGGCGAATATCTTTGTTGCCGGCTTCATCGGCAGCCCGAGCATGAACTTCTTCGATTCCACGCTGGTGGAGAGCGATGGCAAGATGGAGGTTAACGCCGGCGGATTCCGGCTGGACGTGCCTGGGGATAAGGCGACAGAGTGGCGCGAGCATTTGGGCAAAGAGGTTATCTTCGGCATTCGCCCGGAAGACATCCACTCGAAAGAGTTTGCGCCGCCGCAGATTCTTGAGTCCGACATGTTTGCTTCGGTTGATGTTACCGAGCTGATGGGCAATGAGATCTTCCTCTACTGTTTGACGCCGGATGACAAGCAGTTTATTTCCCGCGTCGATCCTCGTGTCCGTGTCTCGACAGGCGACGATATCGAATTGGCGGTCAATATGGCCAACGCGCACATATTTGATCCCAAGACGGAGCTGTCACTGGCCAGCTAAGTCTGAAACGCGAGAAGCGAGAAGTGAGAGCCGGTCCGGTATCCTCGCTTCTTGCTTCTTTCCTTTTGCAGTTCCCCTCTTTTTGTCAAAAGCCCCTTGCGCCTCTCGCTGGATGCAAGCAGGGCCTATGATGGGCCAGTTCCTCCTCCAAAAAGAACACATCAAGAAAGGGACCAAGTCATGAGATCGCCTTATCGATTGACCATTCTTCTTGTATTGCTCACAGTCCTTTTGGCGGCCTGCGGCGCAGACACGACCGAGCCGGCCGCTGCGGACGCTCCGGCCGCGGAAAGCGAGAGCCAGACGGAGGAGATGGGAACGCCGGAAGACTATCTCAATGCTTCACGCGAGGAGACAGTGATTCTGGACCGCACAAGCCCGCTGCAGGGGTCTGACAACTGGAATCCCTACGTGCGCGGCAGTGCAGTCGGTTGGGGCTATACGGAGTTTTCGGACGTGCTGACACTGCTGAACTACGGCAGCGGCGAGATCGAAAACTGGTTGGCCGAATCCCTGACTCCCAACGAAGATCACTCTGTTTGGACGCTTAACCTGCGCGCGGGCATTACCTGGCAGGATGGCACGCCCTTTACGGCAGACGACATCGTTTTTTCGACCGAGTTGCAGATGAATAACGATGCGCTCGGCCAGCATTTTGCTTACCAGGAATGGATCGAGTCTGTCGAAAAGGTTGACGACCTGACGGTTGTGTACAATCTCAAAAAGCCGAATGTCCGCTTCAAGCTGGAGCGCTTCTCCGATAACATCTGCGGTGTCGACTACTTCGTCCCCAAGCATATCTGGGAAAATGTCGAAGATCCGGCAACGTTCAAGAATTTCGATTTGGAGAAGGGGTTGCCGATGGGCACCGGCCCATACATTCTGGCCAAGGTCACTGAGAATGAAACGATTTGGGTGCGCAACGACAACTGGTGGGCAGCCGAAATCGGCTTGAAGAAGCTGCCGGAGCCGAAGAAACTGGTCATGTCCTACACCGGCACCGAGGAAGTCCGACTGGCGACCGCGATCGAGGACGACTATGACGGTCTGCACGATATCACCTTTGGGTCGTTCCAGGCATTGGTGGCGCAGAATCCCAACTGGATTGCGTTCCAGGATGAGATGCCGTTTGTGTGGCCTGATCCGTGCGCGCGCAGTCTCTCTGTCAACAATTCGCTCGAGCCATGGAACGACAAGGATATGCGCTGGGTGCTCAACTATGTGATGGACCGCCAGCAGATAATCGATATTGCATATGAAGGCACCTCGATAATGGGCCCGTATCCGTTCCCGCTTTATCCCTCGATGCAGAAGTTCGCGGATCTGGTGCCGGCCGAGACGATCGCCAAGTTCACCCAGCCCAATCTGCCCGCGGCCGAGGAGATTCTGCTCGCCAAGGGGTATGAAGAATCGGGCGACTATTGGTCGAAGGATGGGGAGGAATTGAGCCTGGAGATTCAGGTATACGAAGGCATCAGCGAGTTGGAGCGTGTCGCCGACGTATACGCGGAGCAGCTGCAGCGTTTCGGCATCAACGCCGTCAAGGTAAATCTGATCGGCGGCACATGGGTGGAATACCTGGACACGGGCAACTACGAAGCGCAGAGCGGCTGGCAGACATGCGGCTCGATTGTCGAACCGTGGAATACGCTGCGCACGCTACGCGCCGATGAGGTGCCCCCACAGGGCGAACGCCACCAGCTGCCTCACTCCAACCGCTTCCGCTGGCATAACGCCGAGTTCTCTGAACTGGTGGACCAGATAAGCGAGTTGGGTTGGGACGATCCGCTGTTGTACGAACTTACGGCACGCGCCCTGGAGATCTATTACGACGAGATTCCGGCCATCCCCACAGCCCAGTCCAAGAAACTGGTGCCATTCAACACCACCTATTGGACCAACTGGCCGACGATCGACAACTACTATCAGAGGCCGGTGATCTGGTGTCCCAGCTTCGTGGGCATCCTGCCTGAGATTGAATCGACGAGCAAGTAAGATCGCGACAATGGTTGGCGGTCGGTGGTTCGTAACGCCGCCGACCGCCAACCATTGAGATTCTGCCCATGCGCGGACTGACGAAAGAGTACGTTCTGCAGCGGTTCCTGATGTATCTCCTGACCATCTGGTTGGGCTCTACGTTGATCTTCGTGATCCCGCGTCTGGCGCCGGGCGACCCGGTGAGCGAAATGGTCGGCCGTCTTTCGCTGGATTCGGGCTATATTGAGAACGCCGACAAGCTGATCGCCAGCTGGAAGGCCCGTTTCGGGCTGGATGCCCCGATCCATGTGCAGTATTTTCGCTATTGGGGCAACGTGTTTCGGCTCAATTTCGGGTATTCGCTGTCGCACTTCCCGACCGAAGCGTGGTCAATGGTCAGCAGGGCATTGCCGTGGTCGCTGGGTCTGCTTACGGTGGCGACCGTGCTCTCCTTTTCCATCGGCGTGACCGTTGGATCGCTGATGGGCTGGCGGCGCACGCCCCGTTGGTTGCAGATGATCCTGCCCAGCAGCTTGGCCTTCACCGCGATCCCATACTTCATGTTCGGTATCATGCTGATCTATCTCGTTGCATTTGAGCTGGACTGGCTGCCGGCGACGGGGGCCTACTCGCGCCGAGTCGATCCCGGATGGAATCTGCCTTTCATCAAGAATATGCTCAGTCATGCCATTCTGCCGGTGGTGTCGATTGTGCTGACGTCGATGGGCGGCTGGGCGCTGGGAATGAGGGGATTGATGATCAGCGTCAACAACGAAGATTACTTCTTGCTGGCGCAGGTCAAAGGTCTATCGCCGGCGCGCATCTTCTTTCGGTACGGCGTCCGCAACGCGATTTTGCCGGCGTTGACCGCGCTGGCGCTGGGGCTGGGGGGGTTGATCAGCGGTTCGATCCTGGTCGAGTTCATCTTCGCCTACCCGGGCACCGGCTATTCGCTATACCAGGCGATCATCTCACAAGACTATACGGTGACCCAGGCCATCGCCAATCTGATCATCCTCGTAACTGCAACGAGCGTTTTCCTGCTTGATCTGCTCTACCCCTTCATCGACCCGCGCATTACCTACAAGAGGACTATGCGCTAGGACAAGAAGCAGAAGAGACCATTGGCTGTCGGACAACGAACCTCTGATGACGCCTCCGCTCCCGCCCAAGGCTGGGGGTTGAATACCTGGGACTCCCCTTGGCTGAACTTCAAGTTCCTGCTTGGCGCCGGCATCGTCCTGCTGATCCTTCTGTTCGGCCTCGTGGGTCCCCTTTTTTGGGACACGGATTTAGCCTATACGGGCGCGGGGCCGTTGAACAAGCCGCCGGTGTGGGATGAGGGGGGCCTGCCTGAACACCCCCTTGGCACGGAAAGTAACGGGCGCGATATGCTCGCCCAACTGATCCTGGCGACACCCTCTTCGCTCAAGGTCGGGTTCCTGGCGGCGATCATCGGCATGGGCATCGGCATGGCGCTCGGTTCCGTGGCGGGTTACGTAGGCGGATGGTGGGACCATGTAATCCGCACGCTCAGCGACTCGGCGGTCACGATTCCGGCGCTGGTTGTGCTGGTTGTCATCGCGTCCTACGTGCAGATGACTGACACGACGGCGATGGCGCTGATTCTGGCGCTATTTGCCTGGCCCGGCCCGACGCGCCTGGTACGCTCGCAGGTGCTCACCTTACGCGAGCGCAGCTATGTGCGGATGGCGCATCTGTCGGGCGCATCGGCGTTGGAGATCATGTTCGTGGAGATGCTGCCGAACATGCTGCCGTGGCTGGCGGCCAGCCTGACCGGAGGCATTTCGGCGGCGATCCTGGGCGCCACCGGGCTGGAGGTGCTGGGGCTTGGCCCGACACGCGTGCCTTCGCTGGGTCTGATCATCAACCAGGCAACGACGAACGCTGCCCTGGTGCGCGGTCTCGTGTGGTGGTGGCTGCCGCCGATCATCATTCTGATGGTCATTTTCGTCGGCTTCTTTCTGATGACGATCGGTCTCGACGAAATCGCCAATCCGCGCATCCGCCAGTTCAGCTCGACCCGGCGGGAGCGGACCGCGGCGGGGGAACTGCCGCCGGTCGAGCCAATAGAGGACGGAACTGCTGGTGAGGAAGAAGCCGCCCTCGAAGTCGACGACTTGCACGTCCATTATTTTACGCCGCGCGGGGAGGTCATTGCCGCCAACGGTGTGAACTTCAGTGTGCGCAAGGGCGAAATCCTCGGACTGGTGGGGGAATCGGGGTGCGGCAAGACGACGGTGGCGATGGCGATTCTGCAGGTGGTGCAACCGCCGGGCCGGATCGTGCAGGGGGCGGTGCGAATCGAGGATCGGGATCTGGTCAGTCTCTCCGGCAGAGACCTGCGCCAGGTTCGCTGGCGCGATCTGGCCCTGGTGCCTCAGGGCGCCATGAACTCCCTCAACCCGGTCACGCCGATCCGCGAACAGATGGCCGACGCGATCCTGGCGCATGAAAACATTGGCCGCGCTGAGCTCGAACAGCGTATTCTCAACCTGCTGAACGATGTCGGACTGCCGGAACGGGTGATTGACATGTTTCCCCACGAACTGAGCGGGGGCATGAAGCAGCGGGTCTGCATTGCGATGTCGATCGCGCTCAACCCGCAGGTGATTATCGCCGACGAGCCAACCAGCGCCCTGGACGTGGTTGTGCAGCGAGTCGTGGCCCAGACGCTGCTGGAGGTAAAGGAGCGGCTGGGCGTCTCCATGGTGATGATCGGCCACGACATGGGATTGCAGGCCCAGCTTGTCGACCGCATCGCGGTCATGTATGCCGGCAACCTGGTCGAGGTGGCGCCGGTGGAATCTGCCTTTGCTGAGCCGCTTCATCCATACACGCAACTCTTGATCGAATCGATTCCGTCGATCCGAGAGCGCAAGCCCTTGAATGTGACCGAAGGGCTTACGCATGACCTGCGCGACCCGCCGCCCGGCTGTATCTTTCAGTTCCGCTGCAAGCATGTCGAGCGGATCTGTCGCGAGCGCCGGCCGGAACTGGTGGAAAGAGATGACGACCATCTGGTGGCCTGCTGGCTGTACGAGCCGGAACGCCACTCCCTGATCGAATCGGAAGAGGCATGACGCAGCCGGGCAAAGCGGGACCTCTTCTCCGAATCCGTGACGCCACGATGGAGTTCGGCGGCGGCTTTCTGAGTTCGCATCCCCCTCTTGTGGCGCTGGACTCTTTCAGCCTTGATCTGCATGAGTCTCCCGCGCAGATCACGACGATCGCAGGTGAGAGCGGCAGCGGCAAGACGACGCTCGCCAACCTGGTCCTCGGATTTATCTCGCCGACGCAAGGGCAGATCCTCTACAAGGGTGTTGATCTCTCGCAGTTGGATCGCAAGCAGCGCCTGACCTATCGCCAAGAGGTCCAGGCCATTTTTCAGGACCCGTATGACGTCTTCAACCCCTTCTTCCGCATCCAGCATACGTTCAACCTGGTCATGCGGCATTTTGCCCTGGCCCAGGACAAGCTCGAGAGACGCGAACTGATCGAGGACGCGCTAAACGTCGTGGGCCTGCGCGGCGACGAAATATTGGAGAAGTACCCGCATCAACTCAGCGGGGGGCAGCGCCAGAGGGTAATGGTGGCGCGCGCCTACCTGCTGCGTCCGCGGCTGATTGTGGCCGATGAACCGGTTTCAGCCGTGGACGCCTCACTGCGGGCGATGATCCTTGATATCATGCTGCGGCTGCGAGACGAACACGGCATATCCTTCCTCTATATTACGCACGACCTCTCGACCGCGTACCAGATCGGCGACAATATGATTGTCCTCTTCCAGGGCATCACCGCGGAGACGGGGGATACCGGCCAGATTATCGAGAACCCGCAACACCCTTATGTGCAGGAGTTGATCAATTCGATCCCGGTGCCGGACCCGAAGATCAAGTGGGATACGGATATTAGGCTGCCGGCAGAGGAGACGATGCGCTCGCAGAACGCGGAGGGCGCCCCGAGAGGCTGCCGCTTTTACCAGCGCTGCCCACACCGGATGGACATCTGCCTTGAGAATCAACCGCCTCTCATCCCCGTGGAAGGCCAACATGCCGTGGCCTGTTACCTGTACGAGTCCTGAAAAGACGACCAGGGATAGGGCCGCCATCTTCCCCTCATCGTAACTCGCGCCCCGCATATATTCTTCTAATCTTGCGCTGACCTCCATCTAACGATTGATCGGCTATTCTTGTCTGTGAAGGCGGCAATGAGTAAGGAAGCCGCAGAGTACTTCAGACAGAATCGTCGGTTGAAAGTTCTATGGAGGCAAACAATGAATCGAGTTGTGAGATGGGACCCATTCCGTGAGATGTTGTCGGTGCGCAATCAGATGGACCAGTTGGTTGGCGATCTTCTGCGGGAGCCGTCCGGATGGCAGGGCAACGAGAACGGAGATTCGTTGCGGCTGGCGCTGGATGTGTACGAGGATGACCATGCGTTCAACGTCAAAGCCTCTTTGCCAGGGATTGCCCCGGATGAGATCGACATCAGCTTTTCTGAGAACAGGCTGACGATACAGGGCAAGACCGGTGGCGAGAGCGAGGAAGAGACCGCCAAATGGCATCTGCGAGAGCGCCGCTCAGGCAAGTTCATGCGCAGCATCACTTTGCCGGCGGCCATCAACAGCGCCGATATCAGCGCCGACTTCGCCGATGGCGTGCTCACGCTGACGCTGCCGAAGGCCGATGAGGTGAAACACCGCAGGATTACGGTGAACGCCGCCGGCGGGACGGCAAAGGGTTAGTCATCACCTCGTCCCTTCATCAGCGGGAACAGCCAAAAGCGGAAGTTGAGTCGCAGCGGAGTCCCAGGTCATATGACCTGGGACTCCTTTTGTTTTGGGCCGCAGCGCCCGAACTGAACGCCCTGGCGATGGGCGGCCCTTCTCCCAATGCCGCGAAGGCAGCGCAGGAGGGTTCCCTGTTGGGCCAATTTTGCCATGCCCCCATTTCGCTGCCCCGCGGCATATACGCGCCCCCGCCCCCTCACATGTCCGCCGGCCTACGTTTGCGCGCCCCGCCTCCCCCTGTAGGGGCGCCCCTTGTGGGCGCCCTCCCCGCAGTTCCCCCCTATCTGGACCGCGCCCCGGAGCGACCGCCAGGTTGAACTGTGTCACGCGCGAGATTTGTCTACAGTCTGTCTTGTTTGCGACAATAGGGCCGCTCCGCTCCCGCGAAGACGGCCCGGGATGGGGCAACTGGAACGAACTGCCGAATCCGCGGCGCGGCCCTGCACGCAGGGCGATTGCATCTAAATTGGGTCAGAACATCGAAATGCAGCCGAATACTCTTCCAGGTCGGGGTAAGACACAGGGAAATGTACGAAAGATGGCACGTAGACGGAGAATTTAACTTATCTCGCCGACTGAGGGCCT
>JAJDZJ010000147.1 GCA_022824685.1 Caldilineaceae bacterium | reverse complement strand
AGTGTTCAACCAGTGATACGACCTTTCTATCCGCCATGAGTCCCCCCTTGTCTGGTGAAAGGACTCTCAATCGTATCAAATCGTCTCTATTCCGTCATCTTACCCATTTTTCAACCCAATTTAGATGCGATTGCCCTGGGGCTTGGTCCCCGTGATCAAGGATGTGGAGCCGAACGTGCGGCCGGAGGTGGCCGAACCGGCCAAGGCGCATATCCCGACAAGTGTGATGCGCTGGTCCTATGCCGACATGGTTGATGCCGGCGCGCGCGAAGAGGCGTTCATCATCCTGCAGGAGTACTATCTGGACCAGATAACTCTGGATGAGGCCGCCGAGCGCATGCAACAGGTCTGGGAGGAGTGGGCCGACCGCGCCATCGAGACGAACAGCATGGAAAGCGGCGGCTCCTGGGACCTGAGCAAGTGGTAAGGAGCGGCGGGCTGCAGGGCCACCTGCGCCGGCGCTGACAACAATTATCGACAGGCCGGTCATGGAGAACGCCGCGTGCATCTCCATGACCGGCGTACTGTGCAGGAGACGGATATGGCGCAGACGGCGATTCAACAGCTCGAGGGCTGTATCGAGGCGCTGCAAGAAGGGGCGCTGACGGAAGAGCGGCTGCGGGACGTGATCGAGACGCTGCGCCGCGGCGGCGCCGGGCAGCGGGATCTGCTCTATCTGCAGGCCGACCAAACGTCGGTGGCTGCGCAGGTGATCGGCATCTCCCTGGTGCAGGGCGGGGAGGTCGTAGAACAGCATCCGGGCGACCCGTGGCCCTACGAGACCGTGCTTGACGCCATGCGCGACGGCTGGCGCATCGTGCAGTTCCCCAATCTGGCGCTGGTGCCCGATGAGAACCGGCCCACCGGTTTGGGCTGCGAATTCATTCTGGAGAAGTGGAGATAAAGAGATGAAGAGTTACTACGATTGTGAGCCGACCCTGACCGATTTTGAGGTGCTGGAGCTGTGCAAACAGGGCTACATCCGGCTGGAAGCGGTCGTGCCGGACGATGTCAACGCGCGCGCCCGCGTCTTTCTGGAGAAGAATACTTCGAATGAGCCAACCGAGATCCTGTATGAAGACTGGTTTGTGGAGGGCGTGATCAAGAATCCGCAGGCCGCCGGCGCGGTGCGGTCCCTGCTGGGCGTCAATTTCGGGCTCCCGCTGCTGATGAGCAACCACCGCGTCGAATATCCGATGGAGGCGCAGGGCTGGCACCGGGACGGGAACTCAAAGTTCACGCATGAACTGCGCAACCTGCAGGTCTTCTATCTGCCGCAGGACTGCACGATGGAGATGGGGCCGACCGAGATTATCCCCGGGACGCATCTTCTCTACTCCGCCAATGACCACCTCAAGCATCTGGACCGTGTGCGCGGCAGTGAGTTCATGGCCGGACCGGCCGGCTCGATCTTCATCACCGTCTACTCGATCTGGCACCGGCGCTCCACTTCGATGCGCGCCGGGAAGCCGGGCGTCAGAAATGCGCTGAAGTACAACTATTTCCGCCCCGCCCCGCCGCAGCGAGACTGGCGTATCGACCCCGATTTCGACTTCGGCAACGCGCCCTATATACCGATGAGGGACTCCGGCTACTATCGCGATATCTGGCTGGCGGCCAGCCATGCGGCCGAGATGTTCCTGTGGCTTTGCGGCAAGCACGCGCAGTTCCAGACCGAGGGCGGACAGACCTGGCCCCTGAACTCGGCGACCTCCCGCTTCACCGACGAACCCTACGGCGTCCCCCCGGGGCTGTGAGCAGCTGGGAAACGCCGGGAAGCGAGCGGCGTCTTCACACAGAAGGGACGTCAGTGGCCGACTAACTGATGCTGCCGGTTGGGCGTTAGAGCTCTTGATGAAATGTTCGCTTTAAGCGGACATTTTTTTGTGGGCCTGGAAGTGTACATTGATGGACGACAAGGACGATTGGGGACATGTGGCGCTTGCGACGGAAGTTGAATTGCCCGCGGTAACCGTCTGAGTACGTGTCAGTGCTATAAATGTAAAGGCAGGTCAAAGGAGAAGCTGCCTCACGAAGTCTGGCTGACTACGAAGGCTGTCGAACAATTTGACAGCAGAATACGTCCTTGGTAACGTTGATCTGCTAGTCCTTTAGGATTTACATTTCGAGGCCGTCAACGTTGGCGGTCTCTTTATTTTGCAAAGGAAGGGCATGTGGCGAAGCTCCGGTAAGTGATCTGAATAGAGAATTCTTACTTCCCGGTAATCCAGAAGGATGAGCCATTTCCAATGACGGCTTTTTGCACAACCGAATCACTTGAGGAAGGTTGACAGATGATCGAATACATCAAACTGCTCCGAAATGTCGGTACTTTCGATTCGGATAGTGGTTCGGCTTCGCATCGCCTCAAACGAATGACCCTCATTTATGGGGACAACGGACGCGGCAAGACCACTCTTGCGGCCGTGTTACGGTCTCTGGCAACTGGGAACGAACAGCCAATCGTTGAACGGTGGAGGCTTGGATCAGTAAATCCGCCGCATGTCGTTCTTGACTGCCATGGCCAGCCGTCAAGTTTGATGTTTCGAAACGGTGCCTGGAATGAGACAATGCCCGAGTTGAAAATATTTGACGATGTTTTCGTGGACGAAAATGTCTACTCCGGCCTTGCTGTGGAAGCCCAGCACAGGCAGAACCTCCACGAATTGATTCTCGGCGACCAAGGTGTCCAACTTAATCATAGGCTCCAAGACTTGGTATCCCACGTTTCTCAACATAATACTGCACTTGAAGAAAAGGCCAAGGCAATACCCCAGCAAGAGCGTGGGGACCTTTCTGTGGATGAATTTTGCACTCTACCCAAACTGTCGGACATCGACGATAGGATAGAAGAAACCAGCCGTAAATTGACGGCTGCGCGCAACCAAGAGGAGGTCCGAACTTCGCCCTTGTTCAAGACTATTGAGTTACCAGAGTTTGACACCGAGGCCATCAAACAAGCCCTGCTAACAGACCTTCCGGACCTCGATAAGGCTGCGGAAGCCAAGGTTCAGGCACATTTGCAAGCGTTCGGCGAAGGTAGTGAGACATGGGTCGAAGAGGGCTTTAGGCATGGATTGGCAGGTGAGGGTGGTATCTGCCCATTTTGCGGTCAAAGCCTTGAAGGACTGGATTTAATCGCCCATTACCGTGCCTATTTCAGCGAGGGCTATGCTCAACTAAAGCAGGATGTGGCTGACATGGTCGGCCATATAGGCCATACTCATAGGGGTGTTGTCCAGGCGGAGTTTGAGCGCGCCATAGGAGGAGCGAGGGAAACGGGCCAGTTTTGGTCAACTTTTTCTGATGTGCCGAAAATCGACATAGACACAGCGGCTATAGTCCTCGATTGGAATGCCGCGAGAGAAACAGTCACCGAGCTGCTAAGAGCTAAACAGATCGCACCATTGGAAAAGCTGGCACTCGACGATCAGGCATTGAAGACTCTTGAATCCTATAACACTCATCGGCTTGGGATCAGGGAGATCAACAAAAAGCTTATTGCTTCCAACGAGGCGATCCGCGACGTGCAGAGACAGTCAGAGGCCACCAGGATGGAGGAGATTCTCGCTGAGTTGGCAATGCTGAAGGCAACTAAGGTCCGGCACTCTGATGAAATCGCTCCCCTATGTGAGGATTATATTCAGGAGAAAAAAGCCAAAGTTCAAACAGAAACCGCGAGGACTGAGGCTAGGAATGCGCTTGAGCAATACCGGGCAAACGTGTTCCCTGAACTACAAAACGGGGTAAACAAATACCTCCAGCATTTCAACGCCGGATTCCGTATTGATAGTTTAGCGCCCGCGAATATAGGAAGAGGCTCGGGGTCAACTTGCACCTACAACGTGGTTATCAATAACACTCCAATCGCCGTCAGGAATACCAATATCTCTCAAGGAGAGCCATCTTTCCGCAATTCGCTGAGTGCCGGGGACCGAAACACACTTGCTCTTGCCCTGTTCTTCTCGTCTCTGGACCAGAACCCCAATCTCGCCAATACGGTGGTCGTCATTGACGATCCTATGTCGAGTTTGGACGACCACCGCTCTCTCGCCACAGTTCAAGAAGTGCGCAAACTGTCCAAGCGGGCTGGACAGGTAATCGTGCTGTCGCATAACAAGCGCTTTCTTTGCACCGTATGGAGTGGTGCAGACAGAAGGGAGTGCTGTTCCTTGGAAATACGGCAAAGCGGAGATAATTCTACTCTTGGTAATTGGAATGTGAGCCAGGACGCGATCACCGAACACGACCAGAGATACATCCTCTTAAGGGAATATGCTGACAAGCAATCTGGTAATCTAAGGGGAGTGGCTGCAGCAATCCGCCTCCATTTGGAAGGATTCCTCAGAGTTGCCTGCCCCGGTAATTTCCCGCCTGGGACACTTCTGGGACCTTTTCTTGGCGTTTGCCGCAACAAGGTCGGTAGTCCAGATGAGGTCTTAAGTGAGGAGATGATTCAAGAACTAACTCACATCGTAGAGTACGGCAACAGATTCCATCACGACACAAACCCAGCATGGCAAACGGAAGAAATCAACGCGACGGAACTCTTGGGATATGTTAAACGCACCTTGGCCTTTGTTGGGCCGCCAAGGGTATGAGCTCCCTTGTTATATGGCAGTAAAATCGCAAACTGATGTGAGTTCAAGTGGCAGATTCCGTCGCATGGGAGGGTGATGCGTCAGTCGTCAAGATAGGATTCCGCGGTGTGTCTGGTATCGGCGATCCCGATTATCCTGTTTCCAAAACCACGGACCTATGCTAAATTGACCCGCATACCTATGCCACCCAGGAGAGCACAATGATCCACGACAAAACCAACCACACCTGCGACGGCGAACCCTCCCTGACCGATTCGCAGGTGCTCGAATTCTGCCGCGAGGGCTATCTGCTCCTGAAGGGCGTCGTGCCGGACGAGATCAACCGCCGCGCCTGCGACTATCTCGAAGGCAAAATCCCCGCCAACCCCAGCTACATCCCCGACGGCATGACCGAGGCCGACCTCGAACGCATCCGCGCTTCACACGAACCGAGCACCATCTTCCTTGAAGACTGGTTCATCGAGAACGTGCTGCTCAATCCGCAGGTGGTCGGCGTCATGCGCTCGCTGTTGGGCCGCAACTTCGGCCTGCCAATCCTCGCCAGTCACCACCATGTCGAGTGCCCCATGCCGGCCCAGGGCTGGCACCACGACGCTGACCACATCTTCGGCCCCGAGCTCAACTTCGTCGAGGTCTTCTACTTCCCACAGGACACGCCCGTCGAGCTCGGTCCCACCGAACTCGTGCCCGGCTCCCACATCATGCCCACCAAGCGGCCCAACGACGAGGGCGGCCTCTTCGCCGACGGCCCCGCCGGCACCATCGGCATCCACCATCAGAGTATCCTCCACCGCCGCGGCCTCTCCACCGCCAAGGGCACGCGCCACATGCTCAAGTACAACTACTGGCGCACCACGCCCCCGCAGCGCGACTGGATCACCGAACCCGACTTCGACCTGCAGCGCGCCTACTACGGCGGCCACAACCAGGCCCGCTATGTCGCGCACATGTATTACTGGCTTTGCGGCAAGGGAGAAGAGTACCGCATCATCGGCGGCCAGGCCTGGCCGTGGACCAGCCCCAACCAGATCGGCCCCTCCTACGGCTTCGCCAGCGAACGCGGCTACCAACCGGACTGGCGCAAACACAACCAGGACGGCTACGCAGTCTGAGCAACGACATGATCCACGACAAAGCCAACCACACCGTCGACGGCGAACCGACCCTGACCGACTCGCAGGTGCTCGAATTCTGCCGTGAAGGGCACCTGCTCCTGAAGGGCGTCGTGCCGGACGAGATCAACCGCCGCGCCTGCGACTATCTCGAAGGCAAAATCCCCGCCAACCCCAGCTACATCCCCGACGGCATGACCGAGGCCGACCTGGAACGCATGCGTTTCTCCATCGCGCCCAGCTCCATCTTCCTCGAGGATTGGTTCATGGAGCATGTCCTGCTCAATCCGCAGGTGGTCGGCGTCATGCGCTCGTTGCTGGGCCGCAACTTCGGTCTGCCCGTCCTCGCCAGCCTCCACAGTGTCGAATGCCCCATGCCGGCGCAGCACTGGCACAACGATGCTGACCACATCTTCGGTCCCGAGCTCAACTTCGTCGAGGTCTTCTACTTCCCCCAGGACACCCCCGTCGAGCTCGGCCCAACCGAGCTTGTGCCCGGCTCCCACATCATGCCCATCAGGCGCTCCGACGACGAGGGCGGCGTCTTCGCCGACGGCCCCGCCGGCACCATCGGCATTCACCACCAGAGCATCCTGCACCGCCGCGGCCTCTCCACCGCCAGGGGCACGCGCCACATGCTCAAATACAACTACTGGCGCACGGTCCCGCCGCAGCGCGACTGGATCACCGAGCCGGATTTCGACTTCCAGCGCGCCTACTACGGCGGCCACAACCAGGCCCGCTACGTCGCGCACATGTATTACTGGCTCTGCGGCAAGGGAGAAGAGTACCGCATCATCGGCGGCCAGGCCTGGCCCGCGTCCCACCCCAACCAGATCGGCCCCTCCTACGGCTTCGCCAGCGAACGCGGCTACCAACCCGACTGGCGCAAGCAGAACCAGGACGGCTACGCCCCGTAAGTTGTCAGTTTCTGGGTATCTGCCCGGATACAGTCAATACGCGCCCTTAAGCGAGGCAGGCCAAGGTGTCTCTCACTCTTCTCTTTTGGGCGGTCGGCCGCAAGCCGCAAGCCACTGACCACTAGCCCGCTTCCTCACGCATCCCATGTCAGGATGATTCCCAGCCACCCCTCGGGGCCGGCGGCGGCCCGCGCGTAGATCTCCGGCGCCTGCGTGTAGGGTATCCTGTGACTGATCAGGTGGTCGACCGCCAGTGTCTGGTCGGCAATTCGGCGCAGTACGACTTCGCGATCGCGTTGCGGCGTCCAGGGCCAGTAGACGTGCGGCACTTCGAGGTCGAGTTCGTACGCGCCCAGAACGTGCAACTCGCGGCGCAGCAACTCGACCTGTAGCCCGATTTCGGCTGTGCCAGGTGCGCTGCCTGCCATGACCACCTTCGCCCGCTGGCCGGCGGCCTCGAACACTGTCTGCAAAATCTTCGGATTGGCTGTAGCGTGGAAAAGACATTGAGCGCCACCAAGGGTGACTTCCCGAACAGCCTCCACCGGATCCTCCGCACTCGCGTTCACAAGATGCGTTGCCCCGCTCTGTCGGGCAAGTTGGAGACGCTCCTCAACCAGGTCAACCGCGACGACAGGAAAGGCGCCGGCAAGCCGCGCCAGTGCGGTGACAAGCTGCCCAACGACACCAGCGCCGAAGACGACCACCGACTCGTCGATCTGCAGACGCGCCCGGCGGACTGCGTGCAATGCCGTAGCCCCGTTAATCGCAAACGTCGCCTGTTCGTCTGTCAGAGCGTCGTCCAGCTTCCGAATATAGCCGTTCTGCAGCGGCGAGTCAGTCACGTCGACGTTCCAGTGCGTGGCGTGGCGGCCCATGGTAAGAACCCGGCAGCCCGGCGCGAAGTCCGTGATACCCCCACCCACATCCAAAACTCGACCCACCGCGGCGTAACCCGGGTAGCCGGCGTGGCGACCGCCTCGCTCCATGCCGCGGAGCAGGTTCAACTCTGTACCGGCGCTGACCTGGCTGCGTGAAACCCGAACCAGCACTTCGTTGGCGCCAGGCGCCGCTACAGTGAACTCTTCGACATCCACCCGCATACCCGGGTGAAAGACCAGACGGCTTCCCTGCATGGTTCGCTGCGAAGATTTCCAGCCGTACTACGCGGTGCCGAAAGTAAGCCCAAGGTCGTTCAACCATCTGCGATAGGCAATAGCAGTGCGGTCGGATCGCAGATGCAATTCAGCCTGTAAGTCCAGCGGAAGCATCTCAGGCCGTTGTGATTCCAGGACGGGTATGTCCTGGTCGAACAACTCGTCCTGGAAAGCGCGGATTTCATCTTCAGGAACGTCGTACTCGGTATTCGTCGAAAGCCACAACCAGCCGCGGCTAACCACCTTCTCGACCGGCGTGACCGTGAAGAAAAAGGCGAACCTGGTCTCAGCGGTCGGTTTGACGACATAGACTGTTAAGGGACGCTGAATGTGGAAAGTGTAGGATGATGGGTGCTCGGCCTCACTCCCGTCCGGCCTGGGTTGCCAGATACGAACATCCCTCGCAATGACGCCGCCCGACCCTACCTCGACCTCGTAATCCTCCATCTGCGGGCGGCGCTGGTCGCCCAATAGACCGTCATGCACGAAGGGGAAATGCGCAACATCTACAAAGTTTTCCAGGACACGGGGCCCACTGGCCCGGATATCGTAGGGCCCACAGAAGGTCTTGTGATAGTTCGGCTCATCCCATTCGGGAAACGAAGGAACATCGTGTGCGGGGTCGCCAAGGGAGACCCAGACCATGCCATATCTTTCTTGAACCCGGTACGATCGGGTCCGCGCCTTTTTCGGAGGCGCCTGGTCGGGATGGGCCGGAATGCGTATGCACTGCCCCTCCCCGTTGTAGACCCAGCCGTGGTAGGGGCAGACGAGGTTATCATCCTCAACCCGACCAAGCGACAGACGCGCGCCCCGGTGCAGGCACAGGTCTCTCCAGGCCAGCACCTCGCCCTTGAGACGCCACAGCACGATGTCCTCCCCCAGCACACGCGCAGCCGCGATCTCTCCCTCTTTCAACTCCTGTGAGAGTTCGATCGGATGCCAGTCGTCGATCAGAACAGGGTCATTGATCATGGTAGCGTCTCTCTGCAACACTTGGGCTGTGCGTGCGAGTATGCGATTTCAGCTGCAATATGCAGAGGCTTGCGCATCCGCCTGTTTGCAATCGAAAACCGGTTGGAACGAGACTGCGCTGAGATGGTCTCTGAGAGCGCCGCCGCCAGGTTGCTTTTGCTACGCCGCCGCCTGATCCCGCGTCAATACATCGCAACCGGTCTCGGTAATCAGAATGGTTTCGCTCGTGCCGGCGCCGTACTCGCCCAGGACCCGCAAGGTGAAGGGCAGATGAAAGGTCATGCCGGCCTGCAACGGAGCATGATTGTGCAGTTGGATGAAGAAATGGATCGGTTCCAACCAGTCCGGAGGAAAGCCGATTCCGACCGAATAGCCGAAATTGTAGTGGAACTGGATGCGATCCTCAATCGGCTTGATCGCCTTCTGGTGCGCGGCCGCCGCAACATCCGAGGTCGGGACGCCGGCACGCGCGGTTTCAACGATAGTCTGTACCGCCAACTGGGCCGCGTCCATCAACTCCTGCCGTTCAGGCGGGGTCGGTCCCACCACGGTCGTACGCATGATCGGCGCCGTGTAGCGCCGCACGCAAGCCCCCAACTCGATGAAGACCGAGTCACCGCGCAGAATAGGGATGTGGCCCACAGTGCTGTGGGCCAAGCCGGAACGATAACCGGCCGCGACGATCGGCTCTATGCACATGAAATCGCTGCCGTTGCACCGCATGACTTCGTATGCTGCGCTTGCCACAGTATGATCATGGACGCCTTCAGCGACCGCCCCCAGCGCGGCTTCCGCGCCCAGCCGGGTGAGCCGGCCGGCCTCGCGCATGTAGGCAATTTCTTCCTCTGACTTGACCAGCCGCACCTCGTCGACAAGACCTGAAGCGTCTGTCCACTGGCTGTCGGCCAGCATCTGCCGCAGGCGGCGGTAGTTCTTCACGCCAAGATTAGGGCTGTTCTCTTCGATCCCCAGGCGTCTGTTGCGCAGATTCTGGTCATCAAGCAGGTTGACCAATGACGCCACCGGATCGTCTTGCGCCGTGTAAAGCGCAGGTTCGCTCAGCCACGAACTGGCCAGGAAACGCCCCAGCTCAAAGTTGAAAATAAGCAATATGGGATCGCCGCTGTCGGGGACAATACAGCACTGGAAATCCCACGAGTTGACACTGTTGTAGCCGGTCAGGTAGAACACGTTGCCGGCGCCGAATACGAGCAGCACATCGATCTCCCTCTGCGCCATTTCAGCGCGTGCCGCAGCCAGCCGGCTGTGATACTCCTCCAACGTGAACCAGTTCTCCTTCGGTATTCCCATCGTATGGCTCCATGAAAAAAATAGTTGATAAGCAAAGCTACGGAGACCAGTTCACGCGCTGGCAATACAGCTTGCAGAGCGGCTGGTAGAAGGCAGAGCCTGTCGTTCTCTTCACAACCGGGCGCGAACCCCCTGCCTTCGTCGTCAGGCTAGGCGCTAACGTCCAAAGATACGGCCTGCCCGGTTTCCGTGGAACGGATGATGGCGTCGGTTACCCGCAGCACATCCAGATTGCGTCGACCGCTGACCTCCGGCTCTACGCCCTCAACAACGTAGTTATGCAAGAGGCGTGCCACCCAGTTGATACCATCTCCTGGCTCAACATCGATCCCCTCCGCGTCGAGCGGCAAGGGAGCCACGCTGCCGTCCTGGTATTCGGCGTGCAACGTGGTTGGGATGTCCTGGAGGGGGCCGCGCTGCACCAGCGTCGCCTGGGCGCACTCGATGCGGAATTCGTAGGCGCTGCCCCGTGCCTGGGAGGTCGACACCAAGGTAAACGGAATGGAGCCATCGAATTCGATAGTCGCCACCGCCGAAGAGGGGGTGGGCCAGTTGCCCCAGGAAGGCTCGAATGAGTATCCGAAGACGCGCGTCACCTTGTGTTGGGCGAGCACTGACATCAGCGAATCGATCTCATGCACCGTCATTTGCCACAGCTGCATGTGCTCGCTCATGGGGTAGTGACCGGAGCGCGGCTTATAGTGGTGCATGTGGCCGAAGCCGGGGGGCCCATAGGCCTGCTCCAGCATCAGCCGGCGCATGGTAAGTTCCGCCCGGAAGTAGCGGATCTGCTGGGTCACCACGATCTTCACCCCTTTGGCATCCGCCAATTCAACCAGGCGCACTGCTTCTGCCAGATCGCAGGTGAAGGGCTTCTCAACCAGCACGTGCTTGCCGGCGAGGATCGCCTCCCGGACAAACTGCGCGTGAAGCCGGGCGTGGGTTGTTACGCCCACCGCGTCGGCCGGTGTATGCCGCAGCGCGTCGGCCAGCGTGGTGAAACAGGCCGTCTCCGGCAGTCCGATTGCCAGGCGTTCACGTTCCAGGAACTCCCGCGAGATGTCCACCAGCGCCACCGGCCGCACATGGGGGGAGTCTTTCAGATGCTCGAGGTAGTGGCGGCCGCGCCCGCCTACCCCGACAAAGATCGTTTGCAGCGGTTCTTCAGCCATTGGGACGCCTCTCAGGATTCAATCTGAACTCCCGTGTCGGTCCAAAAGGATTCTCTTGGCGTTTTTTGTCAGTGCTCTGCCAGCAGGACACCGCGTCCGAAGACGGGCGCCTTCACGCCGGCCAGGCGCAGGGATGCCCAGATGCTCACCGCCGGCGCACTTACGACCGGTTTGCCCAGGTCGGTTTCCAGCGCTTCCATGATGGCGGCTGTGCGGATGCCGCTGCAGGCCAGCAGCACGCACTCAGCACGCGGCGAGTTCACTTCGCGCGCCAGGTTATACCATACCGAGGGCGGCGAGTTACCGATCTGCCATTCGGTTTCCATGCCTGCGCTCTGGCTGCCGGTGACCTCGAAGCCGTGCCCTTCGAGGAAATCCACCAGGAGCTGTGTCACATTCGAGGGGTAGGGGCCGGCCACGGCCACCCGCTGCACGCCCAGCGTGCGCAGCGCCTGGATCTGGGCGGTGCTTATCGTCGTCGCTGGAATGTCCACAGCTCGCCGGATAGCTGCGGAGATCTTCACGTCACCGCCCACGCCGCGCACGAAGCTGCATGAATTGCAGAGGAAAACGATGGCGCCGGGGCGGGTGATGCGCAGGGTCTCCGCCGCGTCCAGGATCGGCTCCAGATCGGCGTAACGGTCCACCATGTTCGGGCTGATTGGGTCGAAGCGGGTGGCCGCCCTGTAGCGCGTGAAAATCAGCGACACGCCGTCCGGCAAATAGTGCCAGAACTCGTCGTCGTTGATGCCGTCGTCTGGGGACAGGAGACCGAGGCGGGTGCGCCAGCCAGGCACGCCGCCGCTTGACATCCGAACCGGGGCCGTGGTCTGAGCTTCCGGCAAGTCCAGTTCTGAAGAGGCAGCCGTTTCCGGCGCGTAAGCGTGCCGTCCTCCTCGGATGTCCGACCTGCCGTCTTCCGTCATCGTCCCATCTCATCCTTTCAAGCCGGTGAAAGTGACCCCTTCGACGAAATGTTTCTGGGCAAAGAAGAAAACGAGCAGGATCGGGATCAGCGTGGCCACTGAGGCAGCCATCATCAGGTGCAATTCACCGGTGCCCTCCTGGAAATCCAGAAACATGCGCAGCCCTAGCGAGAGAGTGAGGCGGCTGTCCTGGCGCAGGTAAATGAGAGGCCCCAGGAAGTCGTTCCAACTGTCAATGAAGGTGAAGGCTGTTACGGCGGCCAGGGCCGGCTTTGAAAGCGGCATGACGATCCGCCAGTAGATGTTCAGCGAGTTGCAGCCGTCAATACGCGCCGCATCATCCAACTCTTTGGGTAAGGTCAGGAAGAACTGGCGCAGCAGGAAGATGTAAAAGGCTGTGCCAAAGAAAGCGGGCACGGTGAGCGGCAGAAAGGTATTGATCCAGCCCAAATGGTTGAAGATCAGAAAGGTGGGAATGAGCCGCACATGATAGGGCAGCATCATGCTGCTGAGAAGAACCAAGAACAGGAAAGTGCGTCCGCGGAACCGCGTGTAGGCAAATCCGTAGGCCGCCAGTGAGCAGGACAGCAGCGTGCCAAAGATGTTGACAACGGTAATGAAGGCAGTGTTGAAAAACCAGCGCGTGAACGGTAGCGAGGTCCAGGCAACCCAATAGTTGTCCCAGCGGATCACCTCCGGCATCAGGGGTTGCGGAATCCGTTGAATCTCCGGCAGCGTTTTCAGGGAGGTTGAAACCATCCAGGTGAAGGGGATCAGGAAGATGATGCCGCCGGCCACGATAATCAGATACAGCAGCGTGTTGAATAGCACAGGGCGCACCTTGTGCCAGCGCCACCCCTTCTGCAAGGGTAAAAGCGAATCCGTTCTTCCGACTGCGCCCTGCTTGGCTTCCATCATCCCTCTCTGTCTGCGTGTACACTCCCTTGGGCATCAACCTCTCGACCTGCATTCCGACAGTTTTCGGAGTCACACTCAACTCTGGTTGGCAGGTTCTTTCATCTCAGTTCGGCTCTTCGCCGGCGTAGAACACCCAGCGCCTTGAAAGTTTGAGTTGAATCAGCGTCAGCGCCAGGATAATCAGGAACAGAATCCAGGCCATCGCTGAGGCGTAGCCAATGCGCAGCCACTGGAAAGCACTGCGGTACAGATGCAAGATGTAGAATAGCGTCGCGTCCGCCGGCCCGCCTTCGGTCATGATGAACGCCGCCGTGAATATCTGAAAGGAACCTATGACGGTCATGATCATGGTGAAGAAGATCACCGGCGACATCATCGGAATCGTCACTTTGAGCAGTTTGTCCCACGCGGTAGCGCCATCGATCTCCGCCGCCTCGTAAAGCTCGCGCGGCACGCCCTGCAAGCCGGCCAGATAGAGCACCATCAAGCTGCCGAAACCCCACGTGCTCATAATGATAAATGCCGGCATCGCCCACTTGGTGCTCCCGAGCCAGTTGGGACCCTCGATGCCCAGCAGCCCAATCGCCTGATTGAACAGACCGTAGCGATAATTGAAAACAAAACGCCACAGGATGGCCGTGGCGACCCCCGCCGTCACCGAGGGCAGGTAAAAGAGCGTGCGGAATACCCCGATCCCGGGCAGTTGGCGGTTGAGCAACAGGGCGATAAAGAGGGCCACCACGAGGATGAGGGGAACGTGGAATACGGTGAAATACACGGTGTTCACGAACGATTTTACCCACTTGGGATCGTTCGTGAACATCGTGCGATAGTGCTCCAGGCCGATCCATTCGGGCGGCCTGACCAGGTTCCAGTCGGCGAAGCTGAGAAAGAACGACGCCAGGAAGGGCCCAAGCACAAAGGCTACGAAGCCGACCAGCCATGGGGCGATGAACAGGTAGCCCTCGACCCTCCGCCAGCGCCACCAGCCAAAAACGCTCGTCTTTCCCGCGCGGCGCACGGTAGCTTGCGGTTGTGAAGTCATGGTTGACTCTCAATAGCAGACGCCAGAGGGGCGGAGACGCAAGCTGTTACTGCTCACCACACAAACAACCTGCTCCCCTCCGCGCCTCTGTACGCCCGCTCGACTCTACTGGCGCGCCAGTATGCGATCTCCTTCTGCCACAGCCGACGTGATGGCGTCAGCCAGGCTTGCCTCGCCAATAAAGGCCTTGGTCAGCTCACCGCCGAAAACGGTCTGGAGCCACTCCGTCTTGCCGTTGAAGATGGGAAGATGCTGAACACCCGGCTCGGCGAACATCTCGGGCACGACGCGGATGTTTTCGGGCGGTTTGGTGGCGTAATCTTCTTCCACGGCCGGCGTGTAGATCGGGACCTGAATCTTGGTGCGGCCGGCCCAACGTTGCGAGCTGGGGCCGCCCAGCGCGATGGCCAGGTCCGCGTCCAGGTCGGGATGCTCCGACCAGATCGGGCCGGCGAAATTCTGCATGAAGGTCCAGAGCGCGCGATTGCCGGTCGCTGGCGACTTCGGGAAGTGCAGAATGTCATAGGTGAAGTCGGTTACGCTGCGGTTGAAGCCTCCGATACCTCCGGTACCGCCGTATGTCATGGCGACCTTGCCGCCGTTAAAGAGGCTGCCGATGCCCAGGGCTTGCAGCGCCTCCATCTGCTCGGCCTGGGGCCAGACATTGTGTTTGAAACGCAAGTCGTACAGGAACTCAATGGCCCCACTTGCTTCGGGTGTATCAAGGGGCGTATGCAGCCTGTCTTCGCTCACAATTTCGCCGCCGTTGGCAAAGATCCATTGGGCGAAGTGTTCGTCCCAGCGGGTGCTCTGCATGTAGCCCCACTGGTCGATTTCGCCGTCGCCGTCGGTGTCCCGCGTCAACTCCTTGGTCACGTCGACAAAATCATCCCAGGTCCAGTCATCGGATGGCCGCTCGATGCCGGCCTCTTCGAACATGTCCACGTTGTAGTAGAGGAGCGGCGCGCCGTTAATCCAGGGCATCGCGATCTGCTGGCCCTCGTGCCATACCATACACTCGGCGCCTGTGGGAACATTGTAGTCATCCATATCCACCGGCGGCTGTTGCATCGGCAAGCGGTCGTCCAGCGGCAGAAAGACGCCTTGGGCGGCCATCTCACAGAACAGGTTGGCGTCCCAGAGCATCACGGGCAACGTCTTTGCCGCCACCTCGGTCTGCCAGCGCACGTCGATATCCGGCGCGACCTCCACCTCGACCGTGACGCCCGGGTGTGTCGCCTCGAAAATGTCCTTGACCCGCGTCGTAAACTCACGGCGTACGGGCGAACCGTAATGCGTTACCATGCGCAGGGTCACGTCTTCCATCGCCGGCGCGGCAGCGCCATCGCCGGCCGGCGCCGCGGCCGGAACAACACACGCGGCCAGCACCCCGGCTGTGCCGGCAAAGGCCGATGTGCGCAAGAACGTACGGCGTGTGATCTTCTTCGTCGTTGAAACCATTTCTGTTCTCCCTTCCACTGCGTGGAATTCATCCGGCTGAGACCGAGGAACAACAGTGCCTTGAGCTTGTCGCATAGGCTGCCTCCTTTGCCGGCACTGCCGGCGCTGCCCTGACTCTAACTTTCGAGATCGTTCGGGCCCTTGCCAGGCGCCGGGCTATCCGCCTTCTATCCCGGCCGGCACGCAGGGCTGAGCGAGATCGGGGTGAGCACTTTGGAAGCCAAGCGTTCGCTGGGCTGGCGACCCTGCCCCCAAACGAGGGCCAGCCCCCGGCTAAGGTCCGCTTTCGCAGACGTATCTCTCCCAGTGTGGATTGCGATTGTATATCCTGGCACAGTTTCAACTCTCTCTGTATCGGCAGCTGGAACAGACAGTGGGTAGAGCTAGCCTCTCAACTGGGCCTGAGCGGCATAGGCTATGGCGAGAGCGCCGGCGCAGTTGTCGCTGATAATGCGGCCGTCGTCCATGCTGAACTCGCGCGCGGTAAATTCCGACACCACCAGCCTCTCCATCAGCGCAGCCTCCACCGCGGCGCGGGAGGATTCAAGATCGCCGGTCACCGCCTCCGTAGCCTTTGCAGCCTGCACGCCCATCACGGTCAGACCCCGCTGAAAGCAGAGATTCTTGATCATCCCCTGGCTTTGCCCGTGCCGGTAGGTAAATTCCAGATGGTCCTCCACCCTCTTTCCTTCACCCAGGTAAGGGTTTGGGCTCCAATCGGCCACGCACAAAGGCGAGTACCTGTCCAGCAGATGCACGATGCCTAGATGCATCCCGTACAATCGACGGGTCACCAGTTCGGTGCGCGTCATGGCGCCGATGTCGGCCGGCTCCAGGAAGTCGTCGCTCAGAAACACGCCGCCGTCAGCAAGCTGGCGGCCTTCGAGGACCGCCCAGGTGGTCCACACAAAGCCGCACTCCAGTCCCAAAATACGCGATGCCGGCCCGGTCGCCGCCAACGCGGCCGCGTTGATCCAGGGAAAAACTTCTGGCGATAGAGACTTTACTTCGCTGCTCACGAGGGCCTCCTTATCAACCTTCGGCCACGACAGGGTTCCGCAGCACGCCCACCTCAGCCACCTCCAGTTCAACCACGTCGCCGGGGTGCAGCGCCTCCGGATGGGCCGGCGTTCCCGTCGCAATGATGTCGCCCGGTTCCAAAGTCATGTACCGGCTGAGGTACTCGATCAGGAAGGGAATCAGGAACAACATCGTGTTGGTGCTGGCTTCGGCTACGACCTCGTCATTGACTCGCATGATCATCGCCAGGTCGTGCGGATCGCTCACCGCATCGGGCAGGACCAGGTACGGGCCGACGGGCGTGAAGGTATCTATGCTCTTGGTATATTCCCAGGGACGTTGGATATCCCACGCGGCATTCTGCAGATCGCGAGCGGTAACGTCGTTAAACACGGTATAGCCGGCCACATATTGCATCGCATCCTGTTCGGGTACATCGCTCGCACGGCTGCCGATCACCGCGGCCAACTCGATCTCCGGCTCTACCTGCTTCATGATCTTCTTGTAAATAATTGGCTCGTCGGGTCCGATAACAGAAGTCGCGACTTTGAAGAAGAAGGGCGGCTCTTCAGGGTCCGGATACCCTGGGAAGGAGTAGTTGCCGCCGAGGGCAATGATCTTTCCCGGCCGCCTGATGGGTGCCCGCAATGGATGATCAGCCGCTCCGGCGGGCACTGTCAGAGCCTGCCGCAGGTTGTGCCGGTCAATAAATTCCACCACCGGTTCGATGACCGCCGGACGGACCATATCCCTGTCCAACATCTCATGAATGCTGGTCACCGGTGATGTCTGGATGTTACTGTTGAACAGATCGTATGCCTGCATCGCTCGCGAGAGATCGAAGATGCCATCCTGTTCAACGATGCCCACATGGTCTTCCTGGCCGAAAGCAAACAGAGCGAGCTTCATGTTAGGTGTCCTCCTGAAATGCGGCGCAATCAGCGATTAGGGTCCTTACTAAGCGTAGACAGTGTGCCTTCTTCATTCATCAGAGCCAGCGGGTTTTCCCCGACTGCCAGCGGAAAGCCAATACGAGCCACGCCCTGTCGCTGCGACTCGAAGACGGCCATGATCATCTCCAGCGCGGCCCGTCCTTCACGTCCGTTGGATGCTGGATCACGATCATCCCTGACGGCGCTCAGGAAGTCCTGGAGAGTATCTGCGATAGGATCTGCCACAACCGTTTCGACAGGCCGCCAATCGTCAGGCGTGTGTCCTGCCGTCCATTGATAGAAGTGAAGTCTGTCCACCCCGTCGGAGATGTGCAGCCGGCCCTTCACACCTTCGAGTTCGGCCATGAACGCAAAGGTCCGGTCCGCGCGGTTGCCGCTTACTTCGAAGAACGCCTTGACACCGCTTTGCAGTCCGAAAATACCGGTGGCAGCATCTTCGATATCTACGTCAGGGCGCCAGCGCTCGACATGGGCGAGGCACCAGACAGGATCTCCGGCGTAGAAGCGGAACAGATCGAAGAGGTGAGTGCCCTGGGCCATCATCCAACCGCCGCCATTCAGCCGGTACTGTCCGGCATAGTTGTCGGGACTGCGCGGAGGCCCCACGCACTTGCCCGAAATCACGAGCAGATCACCGATTGCGCCGGCCTCCACCATGGCCTTCGCCTGGCGGAAATTGCGCTCGAAGCGGTAAATGTGGTCGATCTGGAGTCGCGTCCCCGCCCGCTCACAGGCTTCAAGCATCCGGTCGGCCTCGGCCAGATTCATGGCCATCGGCTTCTCGCAGAAGATGCCCCGCACGCCTGCCTCTGCCGCAGCGACGGTCGGAGCACAGTGGGCGAAGGGCGGTGTGCAGACACTGACGATGTCCAACTTTTCCTGCTCCAACATGACCTCGTAATCAAGGTAGAGGCCCTCGATTCCCCAGGTATCGCCAAATGATTGGAGACGATCCGGAATGATCTCCGCGGCGGCTGCGATCTCCACCCCCCCAAGTTGACGGTATGCCCGCATATGCGCCCCGGCAATGCCGCCACAACCGATCAAACCCGCCCGCAACGGTTTACCCATATGCGTTCCTCTTATCCTCTCTGGCCGGTCAGCGTTACGCCCTGAACGAACTGTCTGGAGTTTCTCTTCTGGGGAAAAGGTAGTGGGAAAAAGCAGGTTGTTAGAGCAAGGACCTCATCGTCGCGTGGTGGTCATTGATAAATTGGTTATCTGAATCGGGCTTGCAGAATGGGAGGCTTGGGTTTTCCCACCTCTCTCCTCAACGCCAAAACCCGATACGCGCCACAGTCTTTGCAGTGATATTGCTGTTGGCATTGCCGCTGACCAAGGTGGTTGGTCCCATTCCTGATGTCATTTGCGCTTCCGCACACTCGACGACGGCAGGCCACCACAAAGGAAATTATATATAATTTTTGTTGTCTGTCAAAGGAGAGTTTTTTTCCCTCTTCGCCAACGCGTATGCCGGATCTGCCTCGCGCCAGTGATGTCGCGCAGGCGCAGGTGTAGTGAGCGGCCACGGCCAGCGAATTGGCGATGACCAACCCTGGCGCGCCCGCGGGGCGCCTCGATTTCGATTGCAAGCGGAGGGAAGGAATACAAGCGCTACGGCTTCCGCGACTTGATCGAGCGCGAAGGGGCGGATCAAATATTCAGTTCAACTATTCGAAGGGGTATTACGCCTCTGAGCAATCAGACAATGCCCGTGGGAATCCCGCCAGCGACTTCCGATCTCAAGTTAGCCGTTGCACCGAACTGCAAGAGAGTCCCGCATTTCACTTGACTCGTCACGCCCGTCAGTGACGCCGGGCAAAATTAACGGCAGCCGCGCCGGCAGGCCCAAACGCCCGATGCACACCAGTCCCCGCCTGCGGTCATTGCATCCTAATTCGAGCGCGGCCGGCACCATCGGCATTCACCACCAGAGCATCCTCCACCGCCGCGGCCTCTCCACCGCCACGGGCACGCGCCACATGCTCAAGTACAACTACTGGCGCACGGTCCCGCCGCAGCGCGACTGGATCACCGAGCCGGATTTCGACTTCCAGCGCGCCTACTACGGCGGCCACAACCAGGCCCGCTACGTCGCGCACATGTTTTACTGGCTCTGCGGCAAGGGAGAAGAGTACCGCATCATCGGCGGCCAGGCCTGGCCCGCGTCCCAGCCCAACCAGATCGGCCCCTCCTACGGCTTCGGCAGCGAGCGCGGCTACCGGCCCGACTGGCGCGAGCCTTGAACCATGCAATGATGTCCGCGTCGAGCCGCAGCGTGATCTGCTGCTTGACCGGACGATTGAGGAAGTCGCGGCGCGTGCCCACCCAGCCAGGAACTTCGAGGATGTCAAACTGGTCGTCGGGCGGTTCCAAGAAGGTTTCAAGCGCAGCCCGGCGCTCTTCGTCGAACTGCGTGTTGCGGGTCGTGGTTAGCGGCGTTTGTCAGAGAGACGCTGATCCAGGGCCTGACGCAGACACGATTTGATGGCCGCTTGACGGCTGACACGCAACTCAGCAGCTAATTGGTCGAGTTCATGCAGCATGTCTGATGAGACATCGACGCTGATGCTCGTGAGCGGCTGCTTCATTGTCCCCTGATTGGTAAAG
The DNA here is from genome assembly GCA_022824685.1 of Caldilineaceae bacterium. Taxonomy (GTDB): domain Bacteria; phylum Chloroflexota; class Anaerolineae; order Caldilineales; family Caldilineaceae; genus Bin5. The sequence continues at coordinate 1,220 of JAJDZJ010000147.1, read as the reverse complement.
AAGCGCGATATGTCGTGGCCGCTGTCCGCCATCTCTGCGATCTCATCGGCTGTTGGTCTGTCAGCTGAATGCTTCATACAGGTTTCGCTCCTCTTTTGTCGCTCGCCAAAGCGTTACCAAGTGATAATACTCTCCTACGGCGTCTTCCCTTATCTCGTAGATGAGCGAGTACAATCGAGCCTTCACCCGACCGATCACGCGAAATTGCTCCGGATCGTCTGATCTGCGGTCTTCATAGTATGGGTGGGAGAAGATTTCCTGTACCTCTTCAAATCCGATCCCCCTTTTCCGGTTCTCTCTGAGCCGTCTGCTCTTATTATGGTCAAATCTGAAGCGCATCGTTTCCTACGCTCTTCATAGTATATCCCTGCTGTCAAGACGATTCCAGGCCGCTCTGCTCGGCCGCGGCCCACACGTCCAGCTTGCCGGTGACGACGCGGGCGATCAGGCCGGCTAGGTATTCGGTCATAAATTCGACCTGCCGGCGGGCGTTGTCGATGGCCGCGTCGCTATCCGCGGTGGCTTGTTCGAGGTAGGCTGCGATGGCAGTCTGTTCTTCTACGGGGGGGTAAAGCAGTGGGATGTCCAAAAAAGGATTCAGGGTACAATCGAAGACGTGAGACAGTGATGCCGGTGAAACGTACGAGATATTCGGTTCTGTATGTCTCCGTTCGCAGTAAGGGGTCGATGTAGTCCAAGTACATTTCCTCGCCGTCAATCGGGCGTGTTTCCAAGTCGTGTTGACAATTGGCGCAGGCCTCTTAAGAGTTGACAAATGCAAGCCCGCAGCCACCTTGCACGACAGAAAAAGTGATTTCCCTAACCGTCCGCGGACCAGAAAGATGTTTTTCGCGTCCCTTCGCGCCTCTTCCCGGATCAGGAGCCGTTCTCCGTGCCCTCCGTGGATCGAAAGCAGTTAGATGAGGGGTGTGCATAATTGTCATTGGAAAGCGGTAGCGATGTCAGAGATGTTACGGTGGGGCAAGCCCCATTTGGCATTGATAATCATGGCAATCTGAATGGAAAGGGTAGCGAGGGCTAAACAAGAACGAACCTTGTCAAGAGACATTACAGGCAGCTGCAGGGCAATCGCATCTAATTTTGTAGGCCGATTCCGTTGAAATCATGGCTAGAACAAAGCGCGAATAAGTGGAAATCGGCTTCAGGTTGCTGGATCGCGAGCAGAAGTTGCCGCGGCACCGGCCGTCAGGCGTCGAAAT
>JAJDZJ010000097.1 GCA_022824685.1 Caldilineaceae bacterium | reverse complement strand
TGATCTTCAGTCGCCGAGATGCTTATGAATTTGTGACTGCGCACTATGATTTGCACTGTTCTCGGCTTTTTTTCGAAGTTGGGCTCGAATCAGGTAGTGTCTAGAGGTCTTACCCCAATTAGATGTAATCGCCCTGGCCTTTCCCCCACTCCTGGAACGCTTGCGGGCAGAATTGAAGCAGGGTTCCGGGATCCGTCAACAGTCGCAAAGTACGTTGAGGCGTCTCGCAAGCGCGCGATGGTTTTCCCCTGCAATGATACAGCCAAGGCGTGGTTGACTGTGTTGTCGCTGCGCTCTGCAAGAGGGATCGGCTGAGAGAAGCGGGGAGACCGGCCCTACATCCCCCCGCGAACAGACGCCGGCCCGGCACTGTACGGGGCGGGGGCCTGGATTGGAACCGGATTGAATGGGGAGACGGAGCTTTGGGGCAGGCCCACAGAATGAGGCGAATGCTTCCCGACCTACGCCGTGTGGGCGCCGAACGCTCTTACGAGAGATGTACGAGCGTTCCACGAGAGACCACGAGAGTTTACGTGAAATAAATCTCTCGCAGCTCCTTTGGCGGCATCTCGAAATGACACATTGACTATTTGAATGCCTGGGGCAGGTGGCAGGATACCTCTGGCGCCTTCAACTCTTGTCCAGGCATCGTAGGCTTCGCCATTTTCACGTTGTGGACTGTCCGAGCTTGCCTGTTCCTTAGAAATGTCAATGAATCCCAGACTGTCTCACACAGCACAAAGTTTATTCGTTCCAGAACCCTCACGGGGATTCGTCCTTCTCTGAAATTCGAGAATGGTAAGATTGATTTTCAGGTTCAGACTTTCATGTTTCAATCCCCTCACAAGGATTTTCTTTTCTGACTGACGGCCGCCGCGACAGCTGCCCGCAAGAGGTAACGGCGTGACAACATGGATGCTCCTCTAGACATGTTCAGCCTTGATACGCTGCAGGACCGCCTGGGCGCACTCGTTGGCCGACGAAAAGGCATGGGTCGTGATGATCGCTCCCCGGTCGCCCCGGTACGGAGACATCTGCTCCTGGTGATACTCCAAAAAGCCGTCGGGAATCCCCAGCATGCCCGCCGCCCGCATACGCTCCATCGCCGCATCAGCGTCCGCCTGCTCCTCTTCGTATTCGGGCAGGAACCGGATCACAATGTCCAGGCCCTCGCCCGGTCCTTCGACCCAGACGCCAATCGGATCGTAGTGGAACTCCCCGCCCTCCATCCGCAGCTTCCCCTCCACCATGTAGCGCAGCCGTACAGGTCCCGCCGGCTTCGCGCCGTCTTCTTCACCGGGGAAGGATGATGACGACTGGTCCTCTTCGCTTTCCGGCGCGTCCCAATCGACCGCAATATCGACGTGCTCCCTGAGCAGATCGGCGTCGACCAGGGCAAAGCCCTCGGCTTCCCGCTTGCGGTAGGCGCGCCACCGGCGCCAGTCCTTAACCAGATCCGGCTCTGTTTCCGGCATAATCTCCTCCACGTGGAAGCGCCGCCCGCGATCATCGACCATATCGAGCAAATAAGTATCGTCCTGCGACCACGACACAACCTTGATCGTATGCCCGCCCGGAGCCGTGTTATTGTAGCCAACAAATTTGAGGAACAACCAGAAGGCGTCTCCGGCGGCCCGCGTGACGATATAGCTGTCGACCAGGTAAAGCATGAGCGGATCCTCTTCGCCCTCCGCCATCGTCATAAAGGACCCGGCCTCGTTGAACGGATCGAACAGCGCCTGCAGGCGCTCCTTTTCGGCGCTCATGGATCTATTCTACCTTTCATTTCCTGCCTCCCTGTCCCCCCAATCCCTTTCCGCGCCGCTTACGATTCGCCGAAGGCATAAAGTCCCCGACCTCCCGTCCAGACGTCCATCAACCTCGCATTCGGTTTCAATCCCCTCGCGGGGATTCGTTCTTCTCTGACTGACAGATGATCGCGCCGCGTATCGCCTAAAGAAACACGGTTTCAATCCCCTATCGAGGATTCGTTCTTCTCTGACGCGCCCGGACTCGCAGACTCCAGGCCGCCTGTGCGTTGCGATACGGTTTCAATCCCCTCACGAGGATTCGTTCTTCTCTGACCGGGATGATGTTGAACCGAAGCAGGGCTGGATACATTTTGGTTGATAGGTTTCAATCCCCTATCGAGGATTCGTTCTTCTCTGACAAAATATCCATTTTCTATGTAGGGCAATGGAGTACTCCGTTTCAATCCCCTATCGAGGATTCGTTCTTCTCTGACATTGGCGGAAAAGTTGGCCGCTGCGAAGAGGAGAGTTGTGGTTTCAATCCCCTATCGAGGATTCGTTCTTCTCTGACGCTTCGAGAGGAAAGGAAAGCCGCCGGCCTCTGCACGTTTCAATCCCCTATCGAGGATTCGTTCTTCTCTGACTCAAGTGCAAAGTAGAAATTCAGGCGGTGGTTCTGCATGGTTTCAATCCCCTATCGAGGATTCGTTCTTCTCTGACGGAAGTAACAAGTGGCAGGTATCATTACAAGTTTTGCGTGTTTCAATCCCCTATCGAGGATTCGTTCTTCTCTGACATTTTCCTACCGTGCCGCGGTGACTTCGATCACGATCCGGGTTTCAATCCCCTATCGAGGATTCTTTCTTCTCTGACCGCTCAATTTTCGTGGCGCGCCGGACTATAGACAGATGGTCTAAATCAGATCCTGCCTCTCGTCCGGCCCTGTACCAACTGCGATGTTCTACCATTCCTGCACCTGTTTCCCTAACCCTTGCATGATCTGCGAACACCCCCGGCCAAACATCCCTTCCAAAACGCTGTCAGGGGAGGGGTGATCGCTAAACCCGTTCAGATGATGCGCAGGCCGGGCTCTTCGATGGGCGCGGCACAGCCCAGAAAGAGGATGTTTTCCCGGCAGTTATCGCACAGACGGTAGAGGCGCACGCTGTCTTCGTCCGGGTCGATGATTTTTCCCAGCCGCTCCTGGAGCCGCGTCCAGTTGCGCGGGGTCAGATAACATTCGAAGACGGACAGCTGCACGCGCTCGCCGCCGAAATCCTGCAGCGCCTGCGCGATTCTACCACGACGCCGGTCTTCCGGCACATCGTAACTTACGACAACCTGCATGGGGCGCCTCCTAGCGGATCAGAAATGGGCGGTACGGCCCCTCTTCGGCACCCGTCAGAATCCGGCTCAGATGGTAGACCTGGTGCAGAAACAGGCGCCGGTAGGTCGTGCGCTGCCCCGTATGCACGTTCTTGAACTCCTGGTCGAATCGTGTTTCCATCTCGCGTATGAAAAGACGAATCCCCGCGTCGGTCAACTCCAGGGGGCGTTCACTGTCCTCTCCGGGCGCGAAATGGTCGGGGGTGAGGATCATATTGTTGAGGCAGCGCAAAACGACGGAGTCCACGATCACAGGGCGAAACTCTTCCACAAGGTCCAGGGGGAGGCTGGGCCGGTTGTAGTTGAGCTGATGGAGGAAGCCGACGTAGGGATCCAGCCCGGCGGTGAGCACCGCGCCCCAGATGTTCTGGGTCAGCAGCGTGTAGCCGAAGCTCAGCAGGACGTTGACCGGGTCGGGCGGCGGCCGGCGGATGCGCCGTTCGAAGCGCCAAGGCGGTTTCGGCAGCTCCTTCCATACGCGGAAGTAGGCGGCCGTGCCGCGCCCCTCCACCCCGGAAAGACTGTTGATCGTCTGGCAGGCGTCTACGCGGCGGAGCATGGCGCCGACCCCGTCCACGGCGTGCGTCAAGGTGGTTGCCTCCCAGTGGTTGGAGGTGGAGGCGGCGCGGCGGGCGTACCGCTGCAGAATGACCCGCAGGTTGTGCAGCTTGCCGGTCACGAACCGGCGGGCGGTGCGGAGGGCGAAGTCCGGTTCCTGGCTGCGCTGCAGCTGGGCGACGCGCAGCGCGCCGTTGCCGTTCTGCTCGCCGATCAGACGGCCGTAGAACCGGCCTGTGCGGCTCAGCAACACGACTTCGATTCCTTCGCGCAGCAGCAGCTGCAGGGCAGGGGTGGTGATCGACACATTGCCGAAGACGATCACCTGGCTCACCTGCACCAGGGCCACCTGCGTGACGACCTCATCGTCCTGGACAACGTTCAGCCGCCGGCCCCGTTTGGTCAGCCGGCTGCCCTGTTCCACCAAGTAGAGAGGATGGCGCATCGGATCACCTCAGTCGTTTTTCAGCCGCCTGGCCTGTCCCATTCCGGTTGCCGTCTGCACGCCGACGCCGCTGTAGCGGGCGAACTCCGCCAGCATCTGCATGGTTGCCAGCCAGTAGCGGTCGCCCCCCAGGGCGCGGTAGGTGGCCGTGCCCACCCCGCCGATGCGCAGGGCGCCGTTTTTTTGCGTCACGGGCCGGCTCTGCAGGCGGTAGCGCGTCAACGCCAGCATCTCGGCGCCGAAGCGCCTCATTTCCGGGCTGAGCGCCAGCGGGCTGAATGCGTTCCAGCGTTCGACGAGGCTGCCGAAGACCAGGTCCGGCAAGGGCAGGGGCATCTGGCGGCCGGCCTGTTTGAAGGCGGTGGGGCTGGCGAACTGCATGGTCACCTGCCTGGCGACCGACCCGCCGCCCTGCAACATCGTGCGCGCGGCCAGGGTTTCATAGGTGGTCGAGCCGGCCCAGCCGTGCTCGGTCGCGTCCGCGGTTGCGCCGGTCACGCGCAGGGGATGGCGGAGGATTTCGATTGCGCCGGGCGGGTCCTCGACGAGCGCCTTCAGAAGCGCCTGGCTCAGGCTTTGCGTCAGGCCGGTCACGCGCAGGTAGTAGGGCGTGGCGGCTTCGAGGCGCGTGCCCGCGCGGTTGCTGCGACCGTTAAGGATGTCGGAGCAGGTCAGGGGTTTGGGGCCGTTGCTTTCGTGCAGCGCCGTGACCAGGTCCGGCGCGACGGCGCGCAGTCGTTGTAACGCGGCGGCATAGTGAGCGCGGCCCACGTTGCGCGGGAGCAGCGTTTCGGCGTCGGTTTCGACTGTGATGACGATAGAGACCAACATGGCTGTCGTTAGCCTCCCGCGGTTCTGGATGCGCGGGCGGCGGCGCGCAGGGCTTGCAGGTCCAGGATTTCGGCTACTTCAAAGCGGCGGGGGATGGATCCCTCCACCGGCCGCGTGCGCACCACAGGGGGAAAGTAGCCCATGCGTCCGTGCAGGTTCGCCAGCAGCGCGCCGGCGATAAAGTTGAGGGCGGGAAGGACGACGATGACCGGTTCGGACTGCCACTGCTCGGGGGAAAGTTCGATCTGATCGAGCAGCGCGGTCAGCTGCGGCTCGAACGGCTGCAACTCATCGAAGTGGGGCATGGCGTTGATGGCGCGTTGAACGGGCTGGCCGGTAATGGCTTCGATCTGCGCCTGTTGTTCCCCGGTAAGCGGGTGGGAGAAGTTGAGCAGGATCATGGGACGGTCCGGTCAAAGTTCATCTGTATGTGCGGTTGAGAAAGTCAGCCGCCCACGTCAGCGCGTCCAGAGATTGATCGGTGATGTGAAGCCGGAATCTTGCGCCAAAGTTATTCCTGTCCTGAAAGGTCCCGATCAGCCGCCACTCTTCTCCTTCCTGCCGGACGAAAAAGCCTATCCCTTTGATCGACCTCTGCCTATCATAGGGGATGGAGTTCGCGGCGCGGACCCACGCGTTGTCATGACAGACTTTGTGGACGAAATCTTTGAAACCAATCGGGTAGTGGTCATCTCTGAAGGTTGGCGGTTTACGATCTTCTGCCGCGACAAGGGAAAAGGGTTTCGGGTTGCGAATGCGAAAGCCGGTCAAGTAGATCTGCCCGATGGGGCTGAGTTCATAGAGTGATTCACCGTTGACGGAGACCTCTGTGAGCAGGACCCGCAGTTTTTCATCGAGGGTGCCGAGTTCGCTGGCTGAATGGGCTTCGCCCCGCTCAAAATCGGTCAGCAGATCTGCGTTGCGGGCAAGGATCGCGTAGTCAAAGCTGACCGGCAGCGGAGGGAAGTCGATCATTTCGGAAAAGCGTTCGTGTCTGTACGACACCGGTATGTTCAAGACCTGACCGAGCAGGACGGCGATGGCGATCTGGGCCTTGTAGCCGCCGGTGGCGTCGATCGCGACATGGGCGGGGCCGCCCGCTTTCCGGATGCATTCCCCGGCGAGGCGCACAAGATTGCGCAGTCCATGCTGCTTGAAATCTTTGGGGCGTTCATCCTGCAGCTGCTCAATCACATCGTAATCGGCTGCACGCAATCCAAGATCTGTGCGCTGATTGCAGTATGCTTGCAGGAGTTTGCCCGTGTTTTTGCCGTCAGGCGTGTCGGAAACCAGGAAGAAAATGCGTTCAAGCGCCAGCCGGCCTTTCTCGCCAATTTCGGCGATGGTGTTGATCTCCGCGCCGCAGAGGCGGGCGGTTGGGTCCAGCGTTGCCAGTTCCCTGGCGAGTTTGTTCCATTCGCCCTTGTCGTATGCCTGGCGGATCGCGCGCCAGTTGGAGGGATTGTCAGGCGTGCGCTCCGACAACCGGGCCAGGTTGCCGAACAAGCTGGTTCCGACTGTGCAGATGAGTGTGTGGCGCGGCATGGTCGATCTCGCAGAAGGTGTAGGCGTCTGCCTGCCTGGGAGTCAGTTCTCTGTTGTGCCAGGCAGGCGGCAAAGACTCAACAGCTACTCGGGAAGCTTCAACTCGGACAGTAGAGGACAAACTTTCATGACTTCCACTTCCATTTCCTGTCCGCGAAGTGCGGCGCCACTCTTGCCGGCGTGCAGCAGATCGTTGCGAACCATACGCAGCTCTTCGTAGATATACCGGGCCTCCTCGATCTGGTCAATAGCACAGGGGATTTCGCCGAAGAGAACATCCACGGCTTCTTGGCGCTTTTCCCTATCTGAAAAATCGTGTGTCCCAGTATGCACCATTACCCAACTAACGATCCATTCGCGAGCGATGGCCATTGCCTGCGCGTATTGCTTGCGTCCGATCAGCCAAATGACCATATCCCGCTCATATCTTAACGCCAATACCGGCTGCTTTCGCTGCTGACTGGAGGATAGCGCCAGCCCTTCATATTCATGCTTGATGGATTCAGTCAGTAGGGCAAAGGGCCGGGCATTGGCTTCAATACTGTAGATTACAAATGGATTTGACAATTGGCGCCATAACTTTGCGCTGGCATCCATCGCTTCATTCGGGCGAATCAGCCGCAGGGACTTTGAGACTTTTGTCAGAGAGTTTGCCACGCGGGCGAGACGATTCGCCTGTTGACTCTGGTCCGGGACTGCCTCTGCCTTGCTCTCAGACATGGGTTTGCGGAGCATATCTGCCGTAATCACTCGCGGAAGAGGAATTGCCGGTTGGCTTCCGTTCGGCTTTACCGATTGCAGGCGTTCGGCCAAGTCGCTGGCATCGCCGAAGCGAGTAAAGCGATCAGCGGCGGTCATCAGGGCAATCGCATCTAAATCTGTAGGCCGATTCAGTTGAAATTGTGGCCAGAAGAAAGCGAGAATAAGTGGAAATCACCCTGCGCTTACTGAATATCGACGGGAAGACGCCGCGGATCAGGCCCTCAGTCGGCGAGAT
>JAJDZJ010000126.1 GCA_022824685.1 Caldilineaceae bacterium | reverse complement strand
ATCTCGCCGACTGAGGGCCTGATCCGCGGCGTCTTCCCGTCGATATTCAGTAAGCGCAGGGTGATTTCCACTTATTCTCGCTTTCTTCTGGCCACAATTTCAACTGAATCGGCCTACAGATTTAGATGCGATTGCCCTGATTTTCTGCCTGACGCGACTTGACCTGCTACAGGACAACGGGCCCGGCGGCGAGAGATGCTGAACTGATCTGTCTGGAGAAACTGAAATGCGTTTCATCCTGTCCACCGGTTCACTCTACAGCTACAGTATTGACCGCGTCTTTGCAATGGCGGCCGAAGCCGGATTCGACGGCATGGAACTGCTGATCGATCATCGTTGGGACACCCGCCAGTCCGACTATTTGCAGCAACTGATCGAAAGACATGCGCTGCCCATTCCCGCGCTCCACAGCCCGTTCAGCCGCAACTGCGTGGGGTGGGGCGAATCGGAGTATGGCGCCGTCGCCCGCACGGCCCGGCTGGCAAGTGAGTTGGGCTCGCAGGTGGTTATCCATCACCTGCCCACGCGCATCGGCCTTGCCTTTCTGCAGACTGCCGGAAGCGGCCTGCTGCTGCCCAACCCCTTCGACGCCCAGAACCGCCGCTACGTGAACTGGATCAACGAGAGCTATGACGCGCTTCAGGACTCGACCGAAGCGCTGTTGTGCATAGAAAACCTGCCCGCCATGCGTCTTCTGAACGTGCGCGTCAATCCTGCCCACTGGAATGCGCGCAGCCGCGCAACGCTTGACGACATCACGCGTTTCCCGCACATCACCTTGGATACGACCCATTTGGGAACGTGGGGTTTGAACCCCGTCGAGGCCTACAACCGCTGGGGGCAGCGGGTCAAGCATGTGCATCTCAGCAACTACGACGGCCGGGAACACCGCCGCCCCGAAGACGGCCGCCTGCGCCTGGACACTCTTCTGGCCCGAATGGCCGCCGACGGATATGCCTACTCGGTCTCATTGGAACTGCATCCGGACGCCCTGGAGGCAGGGGCGCCGGACAGCCGAATTGTTGAGCTGCTGCGGGGAAGCCTGGAGTGGTGCCGGCAGGCGGCGGGTCAGGACTGAAACGCAGACTCCATAGACAGCCAGGACGGGCGGTCGCGCGCCCATCCTGGCCCTACTCCATCGGGTAGCGCAGGCCCCACTCCGCTCGAAGTCCATCCATCAGGCGCATGATCGCCAGCGACTCGTCCAGGGGCATCAGCTCGTGTTCAGTCCGGCCTGCGCGCAGACTGCGGCCGCATTCGACGGCCTGATAGTTCCAACCATTGCCTACAACTTCGGGATGCACCGTTTCCGGCTCGCGGCCGTCACGCGTGATCGTGAACCCCGATGGCGCCCACCAGCGGCTTTCGGCGCGAATCTCCCCCTGCGTGCCGCTGATGAGCAGTGTATCAGGCGAGTTGGCCCTGACCGCGGTCGACATCACCGCGAGCGCGCCGTCCTCGTATTGGAACAGCATCCCGGCGAGCTCGTCAACGCCCGTCACGCCCAGGTGCGCCATCGAAGCGACTCTGGCAGGTTCGCCCAGCAGGTGGTGGGCCAGCGAAATCGGGTATACGCCCACATCGAGCAGGGCCCCTCCGCCAAGCCGCGGATCAAAGGCGCGCCGCTCTGGATTCAGTGGGGCGCGATAGCAGAAATCCGCCTGAATCAGTCTGATGTCGCCGATCTGGCCCTCCTGGATGCGACGGGCCATGTCACGAATATGCGGCAGAAATCGCGTCCACATCGCCTCCATCAGAAACACCCCGTTCGCGCGGGCGCAGTCGATCATCTCCTGGGCCTCGTTGGCGTTGATGGCGAAAGGTTTCTCGCACAGCACCGCTTTGCCTGCCTGCAGGCAGGCAATCGTGTTTTCCTTATGCAGGGGGTGCGGCGTGGCGATGTAGATTATGTCGACTTCGGGGTCGGCAGCCAGGGCGTCGTAGGTTGGATGCCGGTTCGGGATGCCGAATCGATCAGCGAATCTGTCCGCGGTTTCCTGCGTCCGCGACCCGACCGCGACGACCGTGGCATCCTCCTCGGCGGCGAGCCCGGTGGCAAAGTCGCCGGCAATGCGCCCGGTGCCCAAAATACCCCAACGAGTCTTGTCCATGTTTTCAGCTCCACCAGATTTTTTCTTTGCTCCTCTTCCCAACGCCTCCGACGTTCTTCTTCTAACTCATGGTTATCCGGCTTTGCCTGAGTCAACAGTTCCAGATTTGACTCTATCCTCTCAAACCTTTCTCGTGCCCGTTCTTCCTCCGCGGAACTCCTTGGGGATATTTGGCAAACCGAATTGTTCATGCGTCATTGCCACTATAACACAAGTCTGTTAAGGAGACAGCACCACAACAGCACGTCTCTTTGCTCCAGGTCCTCAAGGCCAGAACCGGAATTTGGCGCGTCTTCGCGCCCTGCTGTTGGCTGACCCATAGCAGAGTTGTGCGTGCAGTTGCGGTGACTACCTTACTGACTGTTTCACCACCAAGGGGGCAGGTCAATGAATTCAGGAGAGTTTCACATTCAGCACAAGCCCAATTCGAGTCTTAGCTACTCAAAGTAGCTGCGATCAAGACCGGAATGTTTGATTATGTTTCTTAACGTTCCTACGGGGACTTCTTTCTCATCAGGCACGACTACCGCTATGGTAGTCATTCGGCCGAATTCATTTCTCATTCGATATTGCATCAAAAAAATATGGCTGCCGGACTGCCTGTCTTTCTCAAAACCGTGTACTCTGAGGATTTGGAGAATCCTGCGCGATGACATCGGACCTAATCTGGGCATAAGCCAGAGTAACCTCACCAAAGGTTGTGTGGGCTCTCTGATCAATGGGCGTGAACTGAAGCTCTAAGTTTCGCTGACTCTTGGTAGGTGAATCTGAATCGAGACGGCTGAGATAGCTCATTACCTCTGTATAGGATGCAGACTCAAGAAACAGCGTTATCGCTTCTTGAAGATTTTCCTGCGCCTCTTTCAATGTCCTTCCCTGACTTGCTATCTCTAGTTCCTTGCATTCGGATACATACCAGTCATCCTCACGCCAAATCGAGCATTCGAGTTTCCACATCGTTGTTTCCATCTCTCAGATGCCTTTCCTTCTCTCTCTCGCGCTTTGTCGTTGAGTCTTTGCGTCTTTTAGTGTTGGCGTCGTTGGACTATGGAACCCTTTGATTCTAAGTCGTAGGCGTGGGCGGCCCACACGGGGGAATGGTCCAAGACCTGAGGCCATGTTTCGAAGAGCAAATTCAGGAAGTGTAGCGGTGTATTGGTCCCGCATTACTCGGGGACTCTAAATCAAGACTTGCAATCTGTCAAAGACCCACGATCATGGGCTTTTCGTGGCACGATTCGATATAATCCCCTTCTTGAAGTTAAGCGCGACTCATGCAGCCCGCCAACCGCATGGGCTTATGTTATACTGATCCCAGTTGCCAGCGGGGCCCCGCATTTGCGGGCTAGGTTGTGTTTCACGCGCCCCGCCCGATGCTGGATCGCTCGCGCCGCCGTTCCGGACAGGAGGAAGAGGAATGACAGCCAGAACCGATTCACTGCTTGCAATCAACGGAGGAACGCCTGCCCGCAGCCGCATGGAACCGCACATGGCCCCCGGCGGCAAAGCCCTCGACGAGGCGGAAGAGCAGGCTGTTCTCGACGTATTGCGCGCCAAACGGCTTTTTCGTTTCTCCGGTCCGGAAGAGGGCGAGTCGAAGGCGGACCGCTTCGAGCGCGCCTTCGCGAAATCGCTCGGCGCGGCCCACGCCCTGGCGGTTACGTCCGGCACAGCCGCGTTGATCTGCGGGCTGCAGGGAATCGGCGTCGGCCCCGGCGATGAGGTGATTCTGCCCGCCTACACCTGGATGGCGTCGGCCACCGCGGTGATGGCGGTCGGCGGCATCCCCGTGATCGCCGAGATTGACGAGTCGCTGACTCTCGACCCGGTCGATGCGGAGCGCAAGATTAGCCCGCACACAAAGGCGATCATGCCGGTGCACATGCGGGGCGCGCCGGCGCGGATGGATGCCATTCTGGACGTTGCCCAGCGCCGCGGGCTTCGGGTGATTGAAGATTGCGCCCAGGGCAACGGGGCCAGCTTCGGGGGCAGGAGGCTCGGCTCCATCGGCGACGTGGGCTGTTTCAGCCTGCAGTTCAGCAAGATCATCACCACCGGCGAGGGCGGCATGGTCGCCACCAATGACCCGGACGTCTGGCGGCGGGCCTTCATGTTCCACGATGTGGCCGCCTTTCACCGGCTGCAGCTGGAGGATGAGGCGGTGCTGTGGGGCGCCAACTTTCGCATGCCGGAGATGCCGGCGGCAATCGGTCTGGTACAGTTGGGACGGTTGCAGGGCATCGTAGACGCCGCCCGCGCCAGAAAGGAGATGCTGCTCGCCGGTATCCGGCCAAGCGCAGCAGACAAAAATGTCACGTTTCGGGACATACCGGACCCTGCCGGCGACAGCGGAATTTCCCTCGCCATGTTCCTGGATTCGCCCGTCAAGGCACGCGCGGCCGCGGATGCCTTGAACGCTGAAAACATTGCCGCTGGCGTTCTTTACCGGCCGGACCGCCGGGATATCCATGTCTACGCGCACTGGCTTCCAGTACTGACCAAGCGCTCGTGGACAGAGGGCGGGGGGCCCTGGCGCTGGGCGAAGAGGGACATTCGCTATGCGCCGGAGATGTGCCCCCATTCGCTCGACATTCTGGGGCGGGCGGTCGTGCTGAACGTGGACCCCCACATGAGCAATTCAGACGCAGAGGAAACGGTCGATGGCGTCACAAAGGTGCTTAATGCGCTTGCATAGTCTCGCCATCAGCGGCCAGTGCATCCAGGCGATGAGACCGAGCATTTTCTGTATTGTTGCGTTGGCTTTTTTCATTGCCGGATGCGGGCGCCTGGACGTGAGTTTCGGACCTCTTCTGAGCGACGTGACGGTGTCCCCCGACCAGATTTCTCCCAACGCCGACGGCCAGACCGATGTGACTGAAATCCGCTATACGCTGAGCCGCTCCGCCTATGTCAGCATCTACTTCGAGGGCGAAGAGGGCGACAGGTTCTTCTTTCGCCAGAACCGGCGCCGTTCTCCGGGCAGCTACAGTGTGCTCTGGGGCGGCGTAATGGATGAACCCGAGATTGAGGAAGTTGCAGGCGGGACCAACGAGGTTCTCAGCCGGGTCTTGCCTGATGGCCGGTACCGCTGGATCGTGGAAGCTGTCGACGACGACGGACATTCGGAGGCGCTTGACGGCGCGATCTCTTTGGAGGACGGCGACACTGTAATCCCTCAGCTAGACAATTTTGCCGTGATGCCGGTTATATTTCGCCCCAATCTGGACGGCCTGCGGGACGACTGGGTGAGTATCTCGTACCATCTGTCAAAAGAGGTCCAAAACATACAGGTTTATCTTCTGGACCCCCAAAAGCCCGGCGTCAAAGTACATATCGCGGAGGGTCCCAATACGATCGAACCAGAAGAACCTGGGAACCATACCTACAAATACTTTGGCGGCGTCGACCTGAACGCGGAGCCGCCCCCGGACGGCGAATACCTGGTCGTTGGCGAGGCCAATGACCTTGCCGGCAATCGCGTCCGAGTCACGCGCCCGTTGACGATTGAGATGGGGGGCAGGCCGCGCGCGGATGTCGTCCAGGGCGAGATCGACTGGGTCAACGAGATCAACCGGGTCGTCAGCGTGCCGCTAGGGCAGAAGCTCTGTTTCTCTACGATCGTAAAAAATGAAGGGGAGGTTCCCGTCCGCACCAACGGCCCGTGGCCGGGCCAGGACTACCACTTCGCCGAAGATTTCACCTACGAATCATTCAACAGCATCGCTTCGAGGCCGGAAAACAGAGACAAATACTGGTTTGAGCTGCCCGGCGCGTTTCGGTTCGGCCTCAATTTCAGCACGACGGGGTATGCCTATCCCTTCAGATGGGCGATTGGCCGCCAGCAGGACCTGGAATATCTCGAGATTGAAGGTGAAAGCGCGTGGTATCTGATGCCCGGCGAGTCGGGCCAGGTCAGCGGCTGCATCCTGTTTGACGGCCGGCCCCACGGCGGCAACGTTCTCTGGTGGGGCGGACTGATCCATGAAGCCTACGGCCATCCCAATGATTACATCGACCGCATCACCGTCAATGTTGGGGAGGAATAGCGACTGACCGCAGAATGCTGAACGCGGCGCCACCCCCACACGACTCGTATGCGCCTTTCCGTCATTGTCGTCTCCTATAACGTGCGCGAGCTTCTGCGAGGCTGCTTGCAGAGCGTATTTTCCTCTGCCCGGCGAAGCGAAGACTGGCTGGACGTAGACGTCACCGTTGTTGACAACGCCAGCCGCGACGGCAGCGCGCAGATGGTCGCGAAAGAGTTCCCGCACGTGCATCTGATCGCCTCGGCCGAGAATCTTGGCTTCACACGCGCCAACAATCTCGGACTGCGGCGACTGGGCTTCGACGCGGACGGGGAACAGAGCGCTGCAACCTGCCCCGATCTGGTCCTCCTGCTCAACCCCGACACCCAGGTCGTGGATGACGGGCTGGCCCAGTTGGCCGAATTCATGCGCGAAAACCCGTCCGCGGGGGCCTGCGGACCGCGTCTGCACTACGCGGACGGCAGTCTGCAGCATGGCGCATTCGCCTTTCCGGGCCTGGCGCAGGTTGCCCTGGATCTCCTGCCCCTGGCGGAGTTGCCCGGCACGAGCCGCCTGCTCAACCGGCTTCTGAACAGCCGCTGGAACGGCCGCTATGCGCGCCGCAGTTGGATGGGTGTCATGCCGTTCAAGGTCGACTTTGTGCTCGGGGCGGCGATGATGGCGCGCGGGGAAAGCATCCGCGTGGTCGGGCTGCTCGACGAAGGCTACTTCATGTATTGCGAAGAAATGGACTGGTGCCTGCGCATGAGGGAGGCCTCCATGGCGACCTTCGCTGTTCCCGCCGCCAGGATCATCCACTATGAAGGCCGTAGCAGCCGCCAGGTCCGCTGGCAGTCGTTTGAGCGGCTATGGGCCAGCCGCTGCCGCTTCTTCAGACTGCACAAACGCCTCTATCCGCGCCGGTTCCATCTTCTCCTGCGCCCGCTTGTACGCCTCGGTTTGTCCTGGAATGGCATGATCGCCAGGCGCAGCTTTGCCAAAGGAGACCTCTCCGGCGATCTGCTCGGCCGCCAGCTTGAGGCCTACGCAAGGGTCATGGGTTTCGACAGATAACGGATCGGGCCCTCCCGCGCTTTGCGTGTCCAATCTTCCACCTGTAACGCCCAGCCCTGAGAACTCCTCCAATGTCAATGCGCCTGACAGCCGTCATACTCACGAGAGACGAGGCCGCGAACATTGCCGACTGCATCGCCCGCCTGCGGGGTTGGACCGACGCGGTGGTGGTGTGGGATTCTTGCAGCCGTGACGAAACGAGGGGCATTGCGCAGAAGGCGGGCGCCGGCGTCGTCGCGCGGCCTTTCGATGATTACGGCCGCCAGCGGCAGGCCGCGCTCGACACCATCGACAGTGAGTGGATCCTTTTCATTGATGCCGACGAACGGACCACCCCGGCACTGGCGGAAGAAATCCAGGAGGCCTGCCGCGACACGCATCGCGCCGGGTTCTGGATTCCGCGCCGAAATTTCGTCGTCGGTCATGAAATGAAGGGAGGGGGCTTCTTTCCCGACTATCAGTTGCGTCTGCTGCGTCGGGACTCGGCCCGGTACGACCTGCGCCGAGAGGTGCATGAGATCGTGATCCTTGAAGGAGAGGATGGCGTCTTACACGAGCCGCTGCTGCATTTCAACTACGCCGACTGGCGGCAGTTTCACCGCAAACAGGAGATTTACGCGCGTTACGAAGCGAGAATCCTGGCTGAGCAGGGCGTACAGGCGCGGCCGCACAACCTCCTCCTCCAGCCGGCGCGGGAGTTCCGGCGCCGGTTTGTCACATTGAAGGGTTGGCGGGACGGCATCCACGGGCTGCGTTTGGCCCTGCTCCTCGCCTGGTACTACGGCTTTATCCCCTACTGGCTGCGGCTGGCAGAGCGGAGCAGTCCCGCAAAACGCGCCTGAGTTTCCCCCCGTCACCACCAGCTGGGTCCCTCAGTTCACTTCGATTCGAACGCCTCCCTGTGGGCGTCGCGGACTGCGTTGTCTTCGAGCTTGGCGTAGATGCGGGTCGTGTTGGGGCTGGCGTGGCCCAGGGCAGTCTGCGTGACGGCGAGATCGCGGGTCGTCTGGTAGATGCGGGTGGCGAAATAGTGGCGCAACGCGTGCGGCGTGATGCCTTTGGCGCCCAGTCCGGCGGACTCGGCCAGGCGGCGGATTGTATTCTGAATCGACTGGGTCGAGAGAGGCAGCACCTTTGCGCCGGCCCTCCTGTCATGCCTCGCAAAGACCGGCAGATCAGACAGCGGACGCCGCGTCGCCCCGTCAAGCGGCTGCCTCGCCTGCAGATAGTGGTGGATCGCGTTCCAGGCTCTTTCGTCGAAGTAGACGCGGCGGACCTTGTTGCCCTTGCCAACAACCCAAACGGCTCTATCCTGGTCCTCCAACTGTTTGCGGGTGATGGCGACCAGCTCCCCGACGCGCAGACCGGTGCAGCGAAGCGCTTCGACGATGGCGATGTCCCGCAGTTTGGCGAGTTGCTCGCGTGTATCGCCTGCGCGGCGAAGCGTTGTTTCGCGCGCGGCCGAAACCAGCATCTCCATCTCCTCTGGCCGCGGGGGATGGGGCATCAGCTCAGGTGGACGCTGATTCCTGCGGACGCGTTTCACGCCGTGCTGCAGCCGGGCCAGCTCCTGCGCGTTGAATGGAAGCCATCCCCTCACCTGCAAGTAACTCACCCAGGCCACAACGGCGGCCAAATAGGTATAAAGGGTACGCTGGCCGATCCTGGTCTCCGCCATCAGCCAGGTGCCGAAGGCCAGGATCCGGTCTACATCGAGGTCTTCCAGCTCCTTCTGGTAAGGGTGAATCTCCTTTTCTTCCAGATACCGCTGGAATAGATTCATCGCGGTGCGATATGTGCGGCGCGTGTGTGCGGAGCCGGTCTCCGCCGACTCCAGGTAACTCTCAATCGTGGAAGAAATTGACATCGGACGTCCAATTCAGGATTCTCTATGTCCGCAAACCAGCACGCGCGGAAAGCGGGAGTCAGGTTCGCCGCCCCGCTCCGGAGACGATCCGGCCCGGCTTGGCTCCCGTGTGTTCGCCATCCTGGAAGACCCGTTCGCCGTTGACCCACACGTCTCGCACGCCGACGGAGAGCTGGTGGGGGGCGGTAAATGTTGCCCGGTCTCCGACCGTCTCCGGGTCGAAAATGACAACGTCGCCGTAGAAGCCCTCGCGCAGCTGGCCTCGATCTCGCAGACCCAGCCGGTCACAGAGCGCCGAGGACATCTTGCGAACCGCGTCCTCCAGGGGAATGACCTTCTCTTCGCGCACGTACTTCCCCAGCACGCGGCTGTATGTACCGTAGGCGCGCGGATGATAGGGGCCGGTTGGCGCGGCCCAGGCCGGGTCGAGTCCCCCGGCGTCGGTTGAGATCATGATCCAGGGCTGTTGCAGCTGTCGGCGCAGATTCGCTTCGTTCATCACAAAGTAGAAGGTGGCGATACGCTGTCCCTCGGACGCAAGCAGGTCCATCGCGGCGTCGGGCCAGTCCACACCCATCTCCGCGGCGATCTCCGACAGGCGCTTGCCCACATACTTCTGGTTTTCTTCCTTGAGGAAGCCCACCGGCATGACGCCTTGCGGTCCTGTCAGGTCTGCCATGGCTTCCCAGTCGCCGGATGGGTTGAGAGCCGCCTCTCTGATTTTGGCGCGCATGGAGCTGTCGCGCACATTGTCATACAGCTTGTCACCCGCGGCGGCCCAGGGCGGCAGAACCGAAGTCAGTCCCGTCCCCGCGGCTGGGTAGGTATACATGTCGGCGGTGACGTCGATTCCTTGCGAACGGGCTTCGGAAGTGCGTTCCATCGCCGAGGCCATCTTGTGCCAGTTGCGCGTTCCCGCTGCCTTCAGATGGTAGATCTGCACGGGGACGTCCGCGTCTCGCCCGATTGTCAGCGCCTCTTCCAACCCCTCCAGAAAGGCGTCTGCTTCGGAGCGCAAATGTGTGATGTATATGCCGTGGTAGGGGTGAAATGCCCGCGCGATCTCCAGGATTTCCTCTGTTTCGGCGTAGCTGGAAGGCGGGTAGATCAGGGCGAAGGAGACGCCAAAGGCGCCGTCCTCCATCGCCTCCGCGGTGACCCGTTTCATCGTCGCCATTTCGTCGTCGGTGGGCGCGCGCATGTCCATCCCCATCGCGTAACTCCGCAATGTGCCCCCGCCAAGAAAGGAGCCGATATTGGGTGAAACGCCCTGGTCGGTCATCGCCTCCAACCAGTCTCGGAACCGGGTCCAGCCGGCCGACCGGTCAGCCCACGCCGGATCAAGTAGCTGCGTGAACTGATGGACCGGCCTTTCGGGACTTATCCTGCCCCCCACGGGAGCGGGCGTCCAACCCTCCCCCATCACCTCAGTCGTTACACCCTGGGCGATCTTTGAGAGGCTGCGGCCGTCCACCATGAGGGGAAGGATGGAGTGGCTGAGAATGTCGACAAACCCGGGGCAGACCACGTGCCCGGAGGCGTCCACGACTTCGGAGCAGTTTTCGGCCGGAATGGAGCCTGCCGGCGCAACCGCGGCGATGCGGTCTCCGGCCAGGGCCACGTCGCCATAGCGCCAGGGAGAGCCTGAGCCGTCAACGACTCGCGCATTTCGGATAAGTGTAGTTTGATCAGGCATGTTGGCTTTCTGTGTTTTGAGAGAATGGTATCGAGATCATATATCACAGACAGTTCTGGCCCAGACCCAGTCAACTGAGCCCCGGCCGCTCCAAAAAATCGTACTCGACTCCTTTGGATGCGTCAAGACGGGTCTCTCAGCGTGTGCATCCCGGATTTGGGCTTGCCAGACGTGGCTGGCTGCAAGCTCCAGTATCATCCCCAGACGCAGCCTGAAACCAGCCCCGCAGTTCCCCTCCCGTTCCCCCCCCGTTCCCGCCCGGTACCCCGCCGGGGCCCCCCCGGGCCCCGGCCGGGCACCCCCCCGGGGCCC
>JAJDZJ010000064.1 GCA_022824685.1 Caldilineaceae bacterium | reverse complement strand
TCTCGCCGACTGAGGGCCTGATCCGCGGCGTCTTCCCGTCGATATTCAGTAAGCGCAGGGTGATTTCCACTTATTCTCGCTTTCTTCTGGCCACAATTTCAACTGAATCGGCCTACAGATTTAGATGCGATTGCCCTGCCGCTGGACGCGTGGAGCGTTGCGGTCCTGGATGGGGGACGGGATGGGCGGTCTATCGGAGCGGCGCATGGTAGCGGGCGACGATGTCTTGCCCTTCCCGAGCGAGGGTGAAATCGACAAATTCCTGAACGGCCGGCGTTCCGCCCTCGGGGATGAGCAGGTACAAAGCCCGCGCCAGCGGATAGTGGGAATCCTGCAGGTCAGCGCCAAAGGGAAGCCGGCCTTCAATCGCGATCGCCTTGACCGTTTCCCCGGCGGAAGCGGTGTTCGGGGAGTCCTGACTGTTTTGCGCGGAGGGCGCCTGATTCTGCGGCAGATAGGCAGATGTGACGTAGCCGATTGCGTTGCGATGGGCGGCCACATACTCGATGACGTCGCTGCTGGTCGACATGACGACCGCTATCCGAGCGACCTCCTTCCGGCTCATTACGCGGTCTTCGAACAGTTGGCGCGTGGCGCTGCCATCTTCGCGACTGACCAGCAACACATCTTTGGGAGGGCCGCCGGTATCCTGCCAGTTCAAGGCGCGGCCTTCGAAGAGATTCCGGACCTGCGCCAGTGACAGGGCATCCACCGGATTGTCGCTGTGGACGACAAGCGCGACGGCATCGAGCCCAATTGGGACACGGACAAGGCCGGCGGGCAGGTCGGCGTCCGTATAGGTTGCGGTGCTGGCGGCGATGTCAGCCTGGCCGGAGGCAAGCCGCAGTTCTCCCTGCTGGCTGCCGCCGCCGAGGAGGGTGAACTGGACATGGGGGTTGCGCGCGCGATAGGCGGCGGTCAGATCGGTCAGCAGGGGCCGCATTTCGGTTGAACCGGCTATGGTCAAGGTGACCAGTTCGGGGGTGGGGGGCGCGGTGGCTTCCTGCGGCAGCGCGCAACCGGAGACGAGACAGGCCGCGAGGATGAGCTGCGCGAAGAGCGAGGGGAGGCGGCGTGGAAAGAGAATCTGCGGGAGACTGTTCATTGGAGGCGCAGGGCAGAGAGTGTGAGAACCGCGAGACTGACGAGCAGACAGTATGCGGAAAAGAGATTGAGGCTGTTGCGGCGCACGTAAGCCAGGAGAAACCTGATTGAGACATAGCCGCAGAGGGCGCTGGTGATGAACCCGACCATGAGGGCGGGCATTTCGGCGACAACAGCCGCGGGCTCGGTGGCGAGCATATCACTGAACTGCAGCAGGCCGGCTCCGAGGAAGGCTGGGGCCCCCAGGAGGAAGCTGTAGCGGGCTGCCGCTTCGCGGCGCAGGCCCTGGGCGAGGGCGGCGGCGATTGTCGCGCCGCTGCGGCTGACGCCCGGCGCGAGCGCGGCGGCCTGCGCCAGACCGATGAGGAAGGACTGGCGCAGCGACATGCGCGAAAGGGGGGCGCGTGTTCTGACATGGCGGGTCATCCACTCGCTGCCGGCCAGGAGGAGGGCCGTCGCGGCCAGAAAGAAGGCGGCGGCGGGCGGCGTATGGTAGAGCTGTTCGAGCGGGTCTTTCAACAGGAGACCGGTGATGGCGGCAGGGACTGAGCCCAGGAGGATAAACCATCCCAGACGGGCGTTCAGATCGGCCACCAGGGAGGAGGGGGCCCCGGTTTTGCGCGCGATATTGAGGCTGCGAAAGGCGGCTATAATGATGGCGGCGAAATCGCGCCCGAAGACGGCCAGAATCGATAGAAGCGTACCCAGATGAACGACAGTGTCGAAGAGAAGGGACGGAGACTGCCAGCCGAACAGCCAGGGGACGATGACCAGGTGGCCGCTGCTGCTGATGGGGAGGAATTCGCTGGCGCCCTGCACCAGGCCCAGTACAAACGCCTTGAAAAGGTCAAACATAGGATCGCAGCGCTTCAGTTGCGCGCGCCGGCGCGGGGGAGGAGGGGGGCTGCATTCTCTTCAAGCTCGTTCCAGATGTGTGCCGGCCTGTCATGACGGGGTGGGAAGCGCCTCGGCGCGGCGACGACGCTGCTCATGCCGAACCCGCTGGTCGGTCATCCGGTAGCTGCGCAGAAACCGGGTACGGAAGGATGCGAATGTATTTTGCGCGATCTCCATCCGAATCCGTTCCATGAACTGGAGTATGAAGTGTAGATTATGGATTGTGGCGAGGCGCAGGCCGCTGATTTCACGGCTGATTATGAGGTGACGCAGGTAGGCGCGGCTGAAGGTGCGGCAGGTGTAGCAGGCGCACGTCTCCTGGATGGGGCGGCTGTCCTCTGCGAAACGGGCGTTGCGGATGTTGAGCCGGCCGGTGGGCGTCAGCAGCGCGCCGTTGCGGGCGATGCGGGTGGGCAGGACGCAGTCGAACAGGTCGACGCCGCGCGCGACGGCCTCGATAATGTCTTCGGGCGCGCCGACACCCATGAGATAGCGGGGTTTATGGGCGGGAAGGCGGGGACAGGTCGCGTCGAGCGTCGCGTACATCTGCTCTTTCGTTTCGCCGACGGCGAGCCCGCCGATGGCATAGCCGGGGAAGTCCAGGCCGGTCAGAAATTCGGCGCTTTCTGCCCGCATATCCGGGTAGATGCCGCCCTGCACGATGCCGAAGAGGGCTTGGTCGGGACGGGAATGGGCGGCTTTGCAGCGTTCGGCCCAGGCGTGTGTGCGGGAAAGCGCTTGGGCAAGGTAGTCGGGATCGATGGGATCGGCGCACTCGTCCAGCACCATGGCGATGTCGGCGCCGAGGGCTTCCTCGATTTCGATCACACGTTCCGGTGTGAAGCGGTGGGCTGAGCCGTCGATATGGCTGCGAAAGGTCACGCCGTCGGCATCCAGGTGGCGCCGGTGCGCCAGACTGAAGACCTGATAGCCGCCGGAGTCGGTCAGGATGGGGCCGTTCCAGCCCATGAAGCTGTGCAGGCCCCCCAGGCGCTCGACGCGTTCGTGGCCGGGGCGGAGATAGAGATGGTAGGTGTTGGCCAGCAGGATGGAAGCGCCCAACTCGGTCAGGTCGCGGGGTTCGAGCGTTTTGACGTTTGCGGCGGTGCCGACCGGGGCAAAGGCCGGCATCTCTATGGGACCGTGGGGTGTTTGGTAGGTGGCGCGGCGCGCCCGGCCTTCTGTTTGGTGAATTTTAAGCGTGAACTGTGCGGTCACGTCAGCCTCAAGATTGCCCGCCTGCGGCTCGGCGCGCGGGGCATATTTCGTCGCGGCCGCCGCCACATTTTGTCCCTGACATGGGGACGGTGGAAAGGGCGGCCAGATTGACTGGCAGCAGAAGAGCAGAAAAAACGGTATCGCATTCCTCCGGCTTTGTCAATGCAGCCGGTTTGGCTTGGCAGGGCAATCGCATCTAAATCTGTAGGCCGATTCAGTTGAAATTGTGGCCAGAAGAAAGCGATAATAAGTGGAAATCACCCTGCGCTTACTGAATATCGACGGGAAGACGCCGCGGATCAGGCCCTCAGTCGGCGAGAT
>JAJDZJ010000077.1 GCA_022824685.1 Caldilineaceae bacterium | reverse complement strand
TCTCGCCGACTGAGGGCCTGATCCGCGGCGTCTTCCCGTCGATATTCAGTAAGCGCAGGGTGATTTCCACTTATTCTCGCTTTCTTCTGGCCACAATTTCAACTGAATCGGCCTACAGATTTAGATGCGATTGCCCTGCGTGGTGCGGTCCTGAACGGGGGCGAGTTTCAGGCTACCTATGGACTGATACAACAGTGCCACAGTGACTCGTTGTCCGGACGGGAAATTGGGGGCGAGCGGCGGGGAGAAGGGCAGGTGAACTGCAGAGGAAGAGCGCGAGGGACGTGTTGGCGTCTCTGATTGGAGGCCGGTTTCTGTGCGGAGGGGCTTGGGCGCCCACAAGGGACGCCCCTACAGGGGGTTTGCGGAATAAGGGAGAGGTGAGGGGTGCATAGGGCGAACAAGGGCACCCATTCGGGCAGCAGTGGTTGGTGGTAAGTGGTGGGGCGGGGGGCACGGGGAACTGCGGGGGAGGGGCGGGTGAAGGCGAGTAATCCACTGAATCCTGGGACCCGTTTCTCCTGGCAACCCCAAATGTGAACTGCAGCCGGGCAGTCCCTTTTCGCGGGCTTGTTAGGGCTAAAGACACAATGATATAATGTTACCTGTCACGGCATCATGGCCGCCCCTATCCAACCCATAGGCACAATTCATGGCTGACGTCGTGCATACTCCACACGCCGACGCGGGCAGCATGCCAATGCAAAGCGCGAGTCAGGCTTCTCTGATCCAGAGGATATGGCGCGCGAAGCGCTACTACCTCTACCTCGTGCCTATCTTCGCGCTGCTGGGCGTCTTCTCCTACTACCCGCCGCTGATGGCGCTCTACTACTCCTTCACCAACTATGACGGCCTCAGCGGCAAGTTTATCGGGCTGGAGAACTTCACCGACCTCGCCAGCGACCGCATCTTCCGCGCCTCGATCAAGAACGCCGTCATACTGCTGTTTGCCAATACGATTACCGGTGTGATCCCGCCGCTGCTTGTCGCCGAGATGCTCTTTTCGCTGCGCAGCCGACGCATGGGGGATTTCTATCGCACGGCCTTTCTGATTCCAACGCTCGTGCCCGCCATCGTGATCATATTGACGTGGCGCTATATCTATCACGCCCGCTATGGCCTGATCAACAGCGTTCTCTCGGCGATCGGTCTGGACTTCCTGACGCATGACTGGCTGGGCAGCTTCGATACGGCCCTGGCCGCGCTGGTTTTCTTCAGCTTTCCGTGGATCAACGCAACCATCATGCTGATCCTGCTGGCCGCGCTCATCGATATCCCCACAGAGCTGATCGATGCCTTCCGCCTCGATTCATCTTCGACCTTCCAACGGATCATGCGCGTGGATCTGCCCTACATCGTCGGCGCCATACGCCTGGTGATCGTGTTGAGTGTCATCGGCACGTTGCAGGGGTTCAATCTGCAGTTCGCCATGACGGGCGGAGGCCCCGGTTCAGCCACGATGGTGCCGGCGTTTCATATGTACAGCCAGGCATTCTTTTCGTCGCGCTTCGGGTACGGCTCGGCGATTGGCACACTCCTGTTCCTGGTCATCGTCGGCCTGACCGTTATAACGCGCCGCTATTTGCGCTCCGGCATCGAGTACGAGGCCTAGAGGCGCAATGCCGGCGCGAGCGCGATTGGCCGATTCCGTTTCCCTGGCGTCGAACTGCTGGAGGAGAACCGGATGTCATTTAGTGTGACAACGGGCGTTAGCCGCAGAGCATCGTTGAAGCAGGAGTCGTTGCGGGCAGGGCTGCAGCGTATTCAGGGGCTGCTGCACGTGACCCTGGTCCCCACCCTGCTGCTGTCCCTCGGGCCGCTCGTGCTGCTGCTGATCGATGCCGGCAAGACGGCCGAGCAGTTTGAAGCGCATCCCTGGACACTGACACTGCCCTATCACTTCAGGAACTACTGGGTAATGGCCGGGGGCATGAGCCGCTACATCCTCAACAGCAGCATTATCAGTGCAATCGCGATTCCGCTTTCCCTCGCACTGGCAAGCTACACCTCCTACGTCTTCGCCCGCTTCAGCTTTCCCGGCAAAGAGACGTTCTTCTATGCGATCATCATGCTGATGATGATTCCGTTCGTCCTTTATCTTGTGCCGCAGTATCTGCTGGTCTTGAGCCTGGGTCTGATGAACACCCGCTGGGCGCTGATCTTTCCCTATGCCGCCGGGGGCGCCGTCTTCGGCGTCTTTCTCATCCGTCCCTTCATGGCCGGCCTGCCCGAGGAGCTGTTCGAGGCCGCGCGCATTGACGGCGCCGGCGACTGGCAGGTGTTCTACCGAATTGCCCTGCCGCTGTGCCGGCCAATTATGGCGACCTTGATGATCATTCTGCTCCTGGGGCAGTGGAACGACATCATCTGGCCGTCGGTGACGTTGACCTCGGACAAAGGGTACACGGTAACGCTGGGCATATTCAGCCTTGCCAAAGCGGTGTTTGGTGGGTCGAGTCTCGGTCAGACACAGTGGGGGTTCATGTTTGCCGCCTTTGTCATTTCTTCGCTGCCGCTCGTGTTCGTGTTCATTCTGGCGCGCAAGGCGTTCATACAAGGTCTGTCGAGCGGGGCGCTCAAGTTCTGAACTGGTATGTTTCCTGGTAGGCCGTGTACGCACGAAGCGCAGGAGAACAGAGGAGAAGCCTATCGATAGATGCGCAGCAAACGGACAGTTTCAGACGGGCCTTAGGCCAAAAAGGAGAAGCTACCGATGAAAACCAAGGGTACGTATGCGCAAACGCAGAGGAGCCCGCGACGCCTGATCTTCACTGTGATCGCTGTCGCGCTTGTCGCGCTGATGGGCGCCTGCGCGCCGCAGGTCGTCGAGGTCGAGAGGGTCGTCGAGAAGGTGGTCGAAGTCCCGGCCACCGGGCCGCCCGAGCTTGACTATGAAGGTGAGCTGGTCGTCATGTTTGACGGGGGCTATATGCCGCCCGAGGGGCTGACCGACGCCCAGAAAGCGGCCGGTGAAACAGGCAACGAATACATGGCGGAGCTGATCGCCCAGTGGGAAGATATGCACCCGGGTATCGACGTCGTGCCCTTCGGCGTTCCGGAGGCGCCGCCCGGCGCGCAGACCTCTCTGATCTGGTACATGAAGACGGCGATCGCAGCCGGACAAGGGCCTGATTTGATGCGCTACTACGGCAGCACCGGCTACGACGGCGCTGAAGGCGACAGAGGGCTGCTGGTCCCCCTGGATGCCTATTTCCGCCAACCCAACCCGTACATAGAGGAGGGCAGGGCCGGCAGCGAGCGCTGGGTCGACCAGTGGGCGAACGGATTTGATGGCATCCTGGCGCAGAGCAAGAGCCTGGCCGGACGCTACTACTCGATTCCGCTCGAGACCGCCGCGCCATCGCTTATCTACTACAACAAGACTGCGCTCGATGAGCTGGGCTTCGAGTTCCCCAGCCCGCGTACAAACATCACCGTGCTGGTTGCGCTGTTGGAAGAGCTGAAGGCGGCCGGCCATGAGACGCCCATGCATCTCATGTGTTGCTCGCCCGCCGGCAACTGGGACAGCCTGATCTTCGATCATTCGATCATCGAGCCAAAAGGCCTGGCGGAGTGGCGGCTGGACTACAAGGTCAGCCTGAGCGAAAATGTGATCGAGGCTGAAGAGTTCGTGCGTGCCATCAAGCAGGGCCTGTTCGCCGCGACCGATACCGAATACAAGGAGACGCTGCGGCTTGGAAAGCTGTGGGTGCCCTATGTGACCGAGGAGTGGAAGATCGGCGCGCAGGTGCAGTTGAGCGATTTCCTGACCGGCAAAGTGCTGATCCGCATGAGCGGTTCCTGGGAAGCCGAGGCCATTCTGGGCAATCCTGAGGTCGATTTTGAGGTGGGTGTGGCCTCCGGCCCGGTTGTCGGAGTGGAAGATTCCGAATATTCGCTTGAAGAGGAGCCGGGCCCGTTTGTCGGTGGGCCGGCCGGCGCCTGGGTGGTGAATGCCGCCGCCGTCAAGCGCGGCACGCTTGAGGCTTCGATTGACTTCCTGCAATTCCTTTCCGCCAACTGGGGCCATGCAGTCAAGGGCCGCCCGGGCTTGGTCCAGGGCAATCGCATCTTATTGGGAGAGAACTTTCAGCAGATAGTCAGTTTTCCAACCAGCTCGTTTCCGTTTGGCGGCAATACCGACTTTGGCGCTTTTCTCTTTGCGTAGGAGGTTCAGGGCCAGTTTGCGTAAGATGG
>JAJDZJ010000050.1 GCA_022824685.1 Caldilineaceae bacterium | reverse complement strand
AGGCCCTCAGTCGGCGAGATAAGTTAAATTCTCCGTCTACGTGCCATCTTTCGTACATTTCCCTGTGTCTTACCCCGACCTGGAAGAGTATTCGGCTGCATTTCGATGTTCTGACCCAATTTAGATGCAATCGCCCTGGTGTCAAATGAAGCGCGCACACGGGCGCAGTCAAAATTGGAGATTGTCAGAAAAAGTCGGCTTCAATAGTCAGGAGAACTTTGCAACGATAGCCCCAATCAGCCCCACTATGGATTGCTCCTCGCGTTCAACTGTCGTTCACCAATCGACTGAACACGCAGCGCTCCCTTAAAGGCCGGTACTCTGCCGCGCCGTCGCCTCTTACCCCGCGACGCAGCGTAACGGCCCACTCTCGTTAGCCGATTTCCAGATCGCCCCCAAGATAAGAAGCCAACACGTCGGGCAACCGAATGCTGCCGTCGGCGCGCTGGTTGTTTTCCAGCAGCGCGATGATCACACGCGGCAGCGCAAGTCCCGAGCCATTGAGCGTATAGACGTATTCCGGCCTGGCCCCTTCCCTGGGCCGGTATCGGATGTTTGCCCGCCGCGCCTGAAAGTCCCGGAACAACGAACACGAGCTGACCTCCAGCCACTCCTGGCATCCTGCGGCCCATACCTCCAGGTCGTACTTGATCGCGGCGACGAACGATAGGTCGCCGGTCGCGATCGCGACGCGCCTGTAGGGCAGATCCAGACGCTCAAGCAAAACCTCAGCCGCACGCGTAAGCGTCTCCAATTCATCCCGACCCGTCGCCGGTTCGACGAATTTCACCATCTCCACTTTTTGAAACTGGTGCACGCGCTTGATCCCCCGCACATCCTTTCCGGCCGAAACTTTCTCTCGCCTGAAACAAGGTGTGCTGGCGACGTAGTAGAGCGGAAGCGCGCCCGGCTCCAGGATCTCGTCCCGGTGCAGATTGGTGACCGAGACCTCGGCAGTAGGAATCAGCCAGTAGTCCTCTTCCGCGTCACGATACAGGTTTTCGCCAAATTTGGGCAGGTTTCCCGTGCCTTCCATGGCGTGCCCGCGTACCATCATCGGCGGATAAATCTCCGTATACCCGTGCTCTTGAATATGTACGTCAAGAAACCAGTTCGACAGCACGCGCTGCAGCCGCGCGCCCGCGCCCTTCAAGAAGTAGAAGCGGCTTCCCGCTGTCGCTACGCCTCGCTCAAAGTCGATAATGTCCAGTTGCGGCCCCAGGTCCCAGTGGGCCTGCGGCTCAAAATCGAAGCTGGGCAACTCCCCCCAATGCGAAACAACGACGTTTCCGTCTTCATCAGGCGCAACCGGCACATCCACTTCAGGCGGATTGGGAATCCGCATCATCGCGTCATGGAATGAAGACTCAGCCTTGCGCAACTGCTCGTCAATCTGCGCAATTTCATCGCCAATCCGACCCATGCGCTGTTTGAGCGCATTCGCCTCGTCTGCCTTCTTCTCTCTGAAAAGCAACCCAATCCGTTTTGAGCCGGCATTGCGCTCTTCACGCAGGCTTTCCCCCTGTCTCATCAAAGCGCGCCGCTCCTCGTCCAACTCCAGCGCAAGCTCCCAGGGCGCCTCTGAATCATGCAACTTCGCCATCGCCTCTGCCAGCGCCGGCCGGTTTTCCCGCATCCATCGAATGTCTAGCATCTCTCGCTCCTGCCGAGTGAAGATTGAACTCCTGCTTGCGCCCACCCCTTCGAAAACTGAAAGTCCCCTCGCCTGTTTCAGGACGAGAGGACCCGTGGTGCCACCTGAGTTCGCAGAAAACTGACTCTGCCTCTTGCGCCGATAACGGGGCGGGGCCGTCCGGCCTTTTTTGAAACCGGAAGCTCTTGGGGCGCTAAACCGTCCGCCGCCTGTTGCCTCGCAGCGCCCGGCAACTCTCTGAAAGGCTGAACGAGCGGTCCGAATCCCCAGTCACCGCTTTGAATTTCTTGTCGAAAAAGAGCCTATCATAGGGCTGGCTCTCTGTCAAAAGTGATGCCGCCCTGCAGGCTCCAACGGTCTCATTCAGAGGAAACGAAGCCACTTGGAATCCAGACCCTTCACCACTTTGAGAGTCTGTGGCGCTCAGCCAAAGGATTCAGAAATCCTTTGGGCGCCCCGCCCCTCCCCAATCTCTTTCGTTTCCACGATACGACTGAACGAACGCCCCATTCATTTCCCTGTCATTCCGTTTGTGGTCGTCCGCGCGTCGAATGCTGTGAACATGCCCCAAATCTGCCCATGGAAGCCCTATGTAAATCACTTAGGGCATTGAAAGCGCTCGACTCTGGTCGGCGCACACAGCAACTGCGAGAACCGGTCCAGTCGTAGCCCATCGTAGCCAAGGAGTCCCTTCACGACCAGATTGATTGGCGGAGTCAGGATTCGGCCAAATGAGCAATGTTGGCCAAATCAATCAGTTGA
Source organism: Caldilineaceae bacterium (assembly GCA_022824685.1). Classification (GTDB taxonomy): domain Bacteria; phylum Chloroflexota; class Anaerolineae; order Caldilineales; family Caldilineaceae; genus Bin5. Next base: position 33,429 of record JAJDZJ010000050.1, on the reverse strand, counting down.
AATAGCGCAAGGGGGCCGGCACTGCGAAAACAAAGTTGATATGGCACTTGTAGATTGGAGGCAAGCCACTCGACCACCGGGTCCGGCATTGCCGCCTCCACCTCGAGACGCGCGACCGGCGAAGCAAGCTGTTGGTGTCGGAGACCGCGGCGCTGTGCCTCCAGCTCGTCGCCGTTTCCTTTCCCGCTGGAGGCGCGCAAGACGCGAAAGAGGAACACACTCTCGATTTTCATGCCGGGAAAGAGTTCATTAAGGAAGCCGGAAACCGCGTCTTCGCTCCATATATAGATCTGCTCTGCCGCATCTGATGGAATCGACACAAAGCGGGACATCAGCCGCGGTACCTTTATGCGTGCATAGGAAAGTGGACCGATGCCCGCGTCGGGACTGCTCAAATGAACCAGGAGGTTGATGCTATGGGAACTGATAAATGGAAAAGGATGCCCAGGATCTACTGCCAGCGGCGTCAGCATTGGAAATAGCTGCTGGCGAAAGAATTCCAGCACGTAGTTCCGCTGCTCACCGTTCAACGCATCGAAACGCCGGATCTCGATGCCCCGTTCCTCCGCCAGCGCGGGCAGGAGGGTCCCGTTCAGCATTGCATACGCCCCTTGCAACAGAGGATCAAGGCTCTCCGCGATTTCTCCCTGATCCGACTCCGACAGGTCAGGCGCCACCTCAACGAAGAAGTGATCAATTACCGAAGCCAGCAAGCCCAGGATCCGAACGCTCTCGAGCAAAGGGCATTCAGGGTTGCGTGCCTCGTCCAGAAGATAGGCGACCTCGACGACCGGCGCGGGCTCCCGCGCGGCCTGCAACCGGGCTTTCAACCCCTGCGCCAGTGCCCTGGCTCGAGCGATCCCCTCGTCGCCAACAGGGGCTGCGTAGGCAGGCAGATGAGTATCCGAACTGGCCGTCGCAGGCCGGCGGTCCAGTTCGTTCTTGTCCCCGTACAGCGCATTGCGAGTCATCGGCGAAGGTCACTCCTCCTCGACAGCTGCGAAATCTATCTGGATGACGAACTCATCCCGGACTGTCAAGGTCCCGGCAAAGTCAGGGGGGTCGATTCCCAGGCTTGTCATGCGAAGGATTGTCTGCATGGAACCCCGAATCGTGTCGCCGCTTAAGGTGGCCGCGACGAGCCAGACAGTAGGGACTGTCGTGCCCCTGATATTCAAGTTACCTTCCAGCTCGAAGCGCGCCTCTTCGCCCTCCTCGTAGCCTGCAGTCACGCCGGAGAACTGATCGGCGACAAATACGGCCAGCGGATATCGGTCGGACTCCAACGCGTTTTCCCGAATCCAACCGTCGCGCAGCTGTTGATCTGTCCGCAGCGTGGGCAGATAGACTGCAAAGCGGTTTGCGCCCAGCGCTGGTTGGGAGGGCTCGATCTGCAACAGCCCCTCAAGGTCCTGGGTCTCCCCAATTACCTTCGTCTTGCCGACCTCCAGGCCGTACTTTCTGGTTGCCCCCGAGAAGAGCTCCTCGTCGACCACATAGGCGGCTCTGGAGGCCGCAGGATCGATCCGAAAGACTCGCCAGCCGTCGCCTTGCTTAAGCGCGACCGAGTCAAGACCCTCAAACGCAGAAGCCGCCTCCTGGGAAATCGAGCTACTTGAATTGCCTCCCGCTTCCTGACTTGACTCAGTTGGCAGGACCTCATTGGGCGCCTGCGCCGTCCCTCGGTCAGAGCAGCCTACGCTCAGCGCCAAGGCAAGAATGAGAATGAACACCCGATCGATCGCTCTCATGCTCTCACTCGACTCTCCCCGGTACCCACCCGGGCGATATTGGCCTCTCGCAGCGGTGCATTCAGTGAGGCGCTGCATCGGCTCCCGGTCTTTCCTCAACCGATACGCCGCCCGGCAAGTAAGGAGGCAGAGCTTCGCCCTCCCCGTACTCTGCCAGAAGCAGCCGCACAAACAGGGAGCGGAAACCCTCGTGCCAGAAGGTAGGTTCGGGCTCCCACACCGCCAGCCCTTTCGTAAAGCCGTATTCCTCAAATGATGCAACAAAGTGGTCGTCTTTTGCAATGACATGCATTGGCGTGTCCCAGCCATCTTCCCGGCGCGAGACTCGAGGAGGCTGGTGATCGCCAATCAGAACGAAGATTGCTTCCTCGTTGGGTTCGCTCAAAATAAACTCCGTTAGCATCTCCATCTGGTATTCGATCGCGTTCCAATAATTCTGCCGTCGCTCGCTGTGCTCAATCAACTCGGACGAAGGCGGCGGAGCCGGTCCCGGCAGGTTCAGCGTCTGCCAGGACTGGACCAGTTCGGGAAGCGGCGTCCAGGGATAGTGGGAGTTCTGCGTGATCGTGAAAAACAGATAGGGTCCTTCCGATTCACCGCGAATCGTTTCCCTGGCCAAGTTCAGGGAAAACTGATCAGGAGGGGCGGGCCCCCATCCGTACTCCGGCCCGACAAAGTTCAGATCTTCATATAGCAGCCATCGGTCCACGCCATAGAAAGTAGCGTATCGCTCCCAATGTTCTGGCGGCAGCCCTATTGATAGCGCAGTGAGCCTGTAATTTCGATAGCCCTGCTCTTTGAGAAAACTACCCAAATCCGGGTATCCGCCAGACCCGTACTTATCTAACAACGCATAGTATTGCGGGTCCGAGCTCACCCGCAGTCCGAATAGCGCGCTGGTGTAGGACATCCAGGAACCGCCGCCCCACGTCGGCGCCAGGCTCAACGCAGACGCGACGTGCCAGCCCCCGGCGGAGAGCTCCTGATCCAGTCGCTCTGTCAGCTCCTTGTATCGCGCCCGCCAGTCCTTCCGCTTGTACAAGACCGAACCATATGACTCGATGAAGATGAGATAAATCGGGGGGCGACGAACCAGTTCGTAACTGATGATCTCCTTCTCGATCGGAATCTCGACCCTCTCAAGTCGTTGCACCTCACGGTGCATTCGCTGTGACGCACCGATATTGCGGGCAATCTTTGCCGTAACGCTGCTGAACACCATTTCCGGTCTGTTCAGATCTGCCCAGCGTGCAGCCGCTTGCCCGATAACGAAGAGTGCCATAATGACCAGAACGGCGCGCGTTAGACGACCAGGATCCGTTTCAGGCAGGACCGACCTTGAAAGACGGGCGACCGCGACCGCGCCTCCGGCGATGAGGAGAAGAATTCCCGCTACGAACGCGGAGGTTACGCGGGCGTTCTGCAGAAAGAAACTGAGCCCTTCCGTCGCCATGCGAAGTTGCCCATAGAATACCGGTTCGACACTGAAGAAAGTTACGGATGAACCTTCATAGATGTAGTAAAAGAAGAAGAGAATATAGAAGGCGACGAAGGCGATCCGGATTGTCGCTCTTCGAATCGGTTTGACGACTGCCCAAAGCGCTACCAAGAGGATTATCTCTGAATTAAATCGCAAGAGATCCGGACCCCTGCGCCAGGTCGAGAGTTGTATCCAGACTTGAGAGGGCGACTGACCTGCGATACTGATTGCGGGTAGAATCGATCCGTCCTCACGATCCATGAGGACGACCGGGAGAAAGAGGAAGACGTGCAACAAGAGAAAGGAGAGCCAGAAAGCGAGGCCGGATGGGACGCGGCGCCACCAACCTTCGACAAGTCGCCGGAAAAGAAGCCTACGGGATAGCCTCCTGCGCCGTCTAACGGATGCTTCTGCACCCGCTCTCGATTTAGGGATGGGTGAAACCTTGCCCATCCCTATTCAGGCTGACCCTGGCCTTCGGACCAGGATTGGGGCAGCAGCTCTGTGGAAACGGCCTGCTCCACGATGGCGGCGGCTACTTCTGCCAAAGCATCGGAACCAATCAGAACCGGCGCCATTCGTTCCACGACCTGGCTCTTGGTTACCCGGTTCTCTCTCCAGGTAACGCCTCCGGTATGATAGTTGTGCATAAGCGGCATGAGACGGTCCAGTGCAAGGGCAAATTGGGACTCAGGTGTCTTCTGCTCCTCGTATTCCTCCCAAAGGGCGGCCATCTCCTCAGCCTGATCCGCCGGGAGCAACCCAAAGATGCGCTCTGCCGCCCTTCTCTCGCGTTCATCTTTGCCCGCGTGGCCATCCGCATCGTAGGCATACGTGTCACCGGCGTCGATTTCCACGATATCGTGGACCAGCAGCAGCTTGAGAGTATGCAGCAGGTTTACCGACTCATTGGCATGTTCTGCCAGAACCAACGCCATCATTGCCAAATGCCAAGAGTGTTCGGCCGAGTTCTCTCGCCGTTGACTCCCTAATAGAAGCGACCTGCGCAGCACCTCCTTCAGCCTGTCAATTTCGAGGATAAACTGCAACTGGCAGGCCAGCCGTTCACCTTTCATTATTCTCAGCCGCCCCCGGCTAGCCGGATGTGAGCGGCGTTTCCACCTCGGTATGCCTGCCAGTAGACTTCAATTCGCTTGACAAAGCGAACGGGACCTTCCGCATAGATGCGGTCTCCCAGAGGAACTGCGGCGCGGCGTTTGCGCTCCCGCTCCCGCGACACAATCGACATGAACAGGTCTGCGCGAGAACCTTTTGCGTCAACGAACTCCTTGACAATCGGGGTTGCCATCAACACGGCAAGATCGTGTTCCTCCCCAATCCTGTCAGCGAAACGGTCGCACTCGCCTGCCAGGGCCTCCATCGGAACCGGCCACAATGGGTGCAAGACCTGCATATGATGCCAGAGGTACTTGACCCGCTTTCTCCAGGCATGAAAGTTCTCAGTAGTCGGGTTCTCGCGGGCTGTCCTCATCTCAGCCCGACCTCGCCTATAGATTCTCTTCAGCCCGCCCTCGAAAAGCGAAAAATCGCTTGCGTCCAGGCGCCAATCTCGGGCGAGTTCCCGCGCCCCTTTCAGTGACGCAACCATCTCAGCCCGGGCCTGCTGGTCTTGAACATACATCCTGAGCACAGATCTGTGTTCACCGGCCAAGGTCTGTCGCAGCCGAGCGAAGGACCTATCTGTCATCTGAACGCCGTATCGTCGGCGGAGCATGTCCATCGTTTCGACGTTCACCGCGCTGTCCCGGACCGGCGATAGAAGACGACCCTGGTCACGAAAAAAGCGGTTGTTGGCCCGGTAAGTCTTTGCTTTTAGCGCCCCTCGTGCCAGCCGCAACACGGACCGGATCCGTTTGAAGTGCTTACGCGCCTCGTGTATCGCTTCGTTCAGATCGTCTTCCCGATGAAGTTGACCGATCGCGCCCTCTATCTGCTCGTCGATGAGGCGCCGCAGTGAATCTGCCGGAGACTCGTCTGGCATAAGAGAGAAATTCATTACATTGCGCCTGATGGGCAAGGGATGGGTCGGCCAGTCTCAGTCACCGGCGCCCGCCTGCCCAAGTTTCTTGAAAAGATCGCGGAAGATGCCATCGCGGTCGACATGGCGCGCGCATGAGATCACATGCCGGCATTCATCAAATGCCCAGGTGATCGAATTTGTCAGAACCGGTGAACTGACGAACTCCATTTGCGCCCAACTCGAGTTGACCAACCAGCCTAGCGGCGCCAAGTCCCAGATCTGTTTGGAATACGCGAACTGGTCCTCGTGATACTCTCTGTAAATCTGGAAGAGATAGTCGCCGATTGCTCCCTTTCCTCTTACATGCTCAGCCATCTCCGGCAGTGTCGTATGGAGGTGAGAGACCACACCCATGCAGGGAAAGCGCACGAGGGGAACGCCGCAGTCCAGGACAACCCTGCTGGCAGCAGGGTCCTGCCGCAGATTGAATTCGCGCGTGTCCGGCCAGTGGCGTGCGTGCCCGCCCAGCCACAGCAAGACGACGCGCCGGCGAATCTCAGGTTCCAACAGAAGCGCCGAGGCAACATTTGTTACTGCGCCAATGGCGACAACGTAGAGCGGGTCATCATCGCCGGAGGTCGACGCCAGTTCTATCAGATCAGAAGTCGCTTCGCTTTCAACCGGAGTCTCGTCGTCCGGCAGCCACGTGGTTGAGCCCCGCTTAACAAGACCGGCCTTCCGCGGGCCTGATGCCGGCAGCCGAACCAAAAGGCGCTGGATCTCTTCGTAACTTTTCTCCATCCCGTCGCCGGGCCCTGATGATCTGGAATTGTGAAAGGGGGCCGCGTGCAACGCCTCAACCGTCATATGCTCTGGAGAAAGGAGCGCGTAAACGACCGCGAACTGATCGTCGACTTCGTTATAGGTATCGGTATCGAGCACAATACGCGCCGGTCTTTCGGGCGGGGCGAGTCTATCCAGAATGAACCGGGGATCAAGTGGGGGAAATCGCATGGGCTCCCTTCGCTTCAGTCTTTAGTGGAAATCGCATTGACGTGAGGCCTGCCGGATTCAAGTCGGCCCCTACGCAGCCAGACGGTTCACCATTTCCAACATCGCGGTCATGTACCCAATAGCGTAGGCCCGCCCGCGATGTCCCCAGTCCGTGTCATCCACCATCTTGGGAACGTGGTCGGTGATCATGAATCCGGTGAACCCAACCTCTTTCAGCGTCTTCATAACCTCAAACGGATCAACGTTGCCCTCATTGATGAAGCACTCGTTGAAATTGGGTACAGTGCCCTGCACATCCCGGAAATGTACATAGACGATTCGTCCTCGTCCGCCGAAATGGCGGACGGCGTCAATAACGTAATCATGCCCTGCCATCTCCGACCAGCAACCCATGCAGAAGTCAAGACCGTGATTGGGGCTGTCGAAACGGTCGATCGCCCGCTTGAACCCCTCAAAGTTCCGGAAAATGCGCGCAACGCCGCCAAGTGACGCAACCGGCGGATCGTCGGGATGGAGGGCCAGCGTGACACCGGCCTCTTCTGCCACCGGCAGAAGCCTTTCCAGATAGTACTCGTAATTCGCCCACATTTCGTCGGCATCGTAAACCCGCCCGTGCGTCAGTTCGTCGGGATCGTGTTCCGCCAAATTGAAACGCGTACCCCGCGCGCCGCCTCGCAGCTCCGCCGGTTCCGGGGTGCGCCAAACCGAATTGGGCATCCAGTGGTATCCCAAAATTGGAATCCCGGCCCGCCCCATATTTCGAACCGTGGTCTGCATGTGGGCGATCTGCTCATCGCGGCCTGGCAGGCCCAGCATCGCCTTGTCGTAAAACGACACGGGAACGTTTTCCAGGCAGATGAGCCGCAGACCCGCGCCTTTGGCACGCTCCACCGCATCCTTCAGGTCTTCATACTCCCACTGCCGTTCACCAGGAAGTTTCGGCGTGTTCATCAGGAAATCGTCCGCGCCGAGCTGTTTGATGAACGCAAGTTTCTCATCGGTCAGCTCTTGGAACTGACCCAGTCCAATACGCATTTGCAACGACATTTTGCGCTCCTTCTTTAGGAAGACATGGCGCAACGAATGGCCCCATCGACCCTTCAGGCGACACGCTACGCCACTGAAAAGGTCAAGGAAGTTTACGTCACCCGCCAACGCACTCTTCAGATTTACAGCTTTTTCTAGGCCCTTTCCGGCGTCAACCGGGCCAGAAGAGTAGACTGTTCTTCCGGCGTCAGGTCCACCAGGGGCGGGCGGACGCGGCTCCAGCCCGGTCTGCCGGTCTGGTCGGCAACGACCACCTTGAGCGACGCAATCATATTGAAACCGGACTCGAGGATCGCATCTCGGATCCAGTTCGTACGCGTCTGGCGCTCCTCGGCGTCATTCGCCTGCCAGTTGTCATATAGATCGCGGATGACGTGGGGCAAGACGTTCGCCATCCCGGATATACAGCCTCCTCCTCCCCCCTGCATATTCTTCAGCAACAGCGCCTCCGTCCCGCAGAAAACCGCGTATCCGGGAAAAGCCCGCGCGACCTGGTGCAGCCCCTGCAAGGTTTCAATGTCGCCCGAGCTGTCCTTTACGCCGGCAGCCAGGCCGGGATATGCCTCCGCTAACCGGGCAAGCAGGTTCGGACTCAAGTGGATGCCGCTCACCTGCGGAATGTGATAGAAGTACATCCGCAGCCGCTCATCGTTGACGCGATCGATAACCGCGGCAAACGATCGGAAGATTCCCTCGTCGCTGACGCCCGGGTAATAGAACGGCGGCAGGGTCAGAACACCTTTGCAGCCCGCCTGCACCGCATGGCGGGTCAATTCGGCGGCCTCGCTCACAGACGCGGCCCCGCTGCCGATGACCAGCCTGTCTGCGCTTACCCCGGACTCGATCACAGCGTCAACCGCGGCCATCCGCTCCGCCGCCGAAAAAGACGTCGCCTCGCTGTTCGTGCCAAACAGCACCAGTCCGTGGCAACCTCCATCCAGGAGCCGGCGGCAAAATTCAGTGTAGGCTGACAGGTCAATCGACAGATCAGCGCAAATTGGCGTCAACGTGGGCGCGTATACGCCCTGCAGAGAAAGTGTACCCATACACTGTTTCCTTTACCGAGAGTGCAGTCGACGGCGGACCCAACTGTCGCGAACTGCGCTACATGTTACGACCCGCGTGCGACAGTTGTCAAATGGACTGGGCAGAGACAGGGTTTTCAGGACCATTCTGATCCTCCCTGTTCCCGCTCTCTGAAGGCAAGTTCATCATGTCACCACTAGTGAAACTTCCCTGGCTCCTGGTTACAGGTTTGCCCCCTAACAGATTTTACCCGCCTGCCCGAAACTGGCATTTGAATTCAAGAAATCGTAAACTTGGGGTGTGTGGTATGGTCCGACAATGGAAAAGGAGCAGTGCCTTGGATCCGCAAAAGACCGGCCCCGAATGGGCAAGGACAGCGATTCTCGACCCTCCGTAGGCAAGAAATGGTGAAGGATGGACTTCGCAGCCCCGCGCGGATTGTGCGGGTGTACCCACTGTTGTCCCACAACCAGTTGCGGCCGTTCACGCTGTTCAGATCTCGACAATTCCTCCAAGAAATCAAGACTCTGCAAGGAGAAGCTTTATGTCCCCTACAGACGGTCAACTCGAAGAAGAGCTCGCTGCAGCCTACAAGGACTTTGAAGCGGCCCAGAAAAGACTGGCCGAACTCCGCAGAAAAATCCCTCATGAGCAGGTGGAGAACTATCAATTGCAAGGCCCGAACGGCCCCGTCAATCTTGCCGACCTGTTCGGAGACAAAGAAGACCTCATTCTCGTCCACAACATGGGCGCAGGTTGCTCATACTGCACCATGTGGGCCGACAACTTCAATGGCGTCGCCGACCACCTTCAGGACCGGGCCGCCTTCGTACTCGTCTCGCCAGACAGCCCGGACGACCAACAGGCGTTTGCCCGCGGGCGCGGCTGGCGGTTCCCCATGTTATCCGCGCAAGGCTCATCATTCACCGCTGACTTGGGCTTCCAGAGCGCGGAAGGCGGATTCATGTCTGGTTTCCAGCCGGGCGTTTCTGTTTTCCGCAAAAGTGGCGACGGCGCCATTACCCGGGTAGCCAAGGACTACTTTGGCCCCGGGGACCTGTACTGCGGCGCTTGGCATCTCTTCAACCTGCTCCCGGATGGCTGGGACGGTTGGAATCCGCAGTTCGAATACGCCGCCCAGGCTTAGCCGCCTGAGGCGAAGCAAGTTTAGAGAAATTCTGTGACATTTCTTAAGCGGGCCGGTTGTGGGCTGGATTGGCCGGCCCCCTTCCTCCCTCCATTGAGGCCTGTGAAACAACATTCAGTAATCGAGAGACCTTGAAATTTCGCTGTTTGCGTGTTGCGACCGGTTTTGGGCATAATACGCAAACTTAGTCTGAAGTTTCGCTTAGAGTGAACTGTTGCCCCAACTGCAGTACGAAACTGGGGACAATCCTCATGGGGTCCCGGATTCGTCCTTCTGTTCGGCAACCTTTGTTCGGCTAACAATGGGGTTGGCAAATTTGCCATCTGCAAGACTGAGGAGGTTTGAGAATAGGGAAGATGGTGACGATCTTCTCGCGTCATTCCCTATTGCTTTCTCCTCACCCTTCGAATAGCCAGTAAACTTCGGCAGTCCTGACTTACACCAATGGCGGTGAACAGCGTGACAACAAAGGACGATACCGTTAGCGAAAGCGCTATCAGCCTTTTCAGCAACTATGCTTTGGATGGAACAATCTTCGACGAGATGTTCCAGGGAAACGGGCGGCCGCGCCTACCGTACCAAAAGCTCCTTCAAAGCATCCTCGAACTGCAGGCCAGCGAACTAACGCAGCGCCAGCAGGCCGCAGACCTGACCTTTCTGAACCGCGGCATCACATTCACTGTCTATGGCGAAGATTCCACAATCGAACGAATCTTCCCCTACGACATCTTGCCCCGGATTATCAGCGAAACGGAATGGCAAACGATTGATCGCGGTCTGTGCCAGCGCATCCACGCTATCAATCTCTTTTTGCGCGACGTCTACCACGAAGGGCGCATTCTTCAGGAAGGAAAAGTCCCCTTCGATCTCATCTACAGCTGCCGAAACTACCAGCGGGAAATGCGCGGAGTCAAAGTCTCCAACGACGTCTATACTTCGATCGTCGGCTCCGACCTGGTTCGCCTGCCTTCGGGCGAATTCGCCGTTCTGGAAGACAACCTCCGCGTGCCTAGCGGCGTTTCCTATATGCTTGCCAATCGAGAAGTGATGACGCAGGTCTTCCCAGGCATGTTTGGCGGTTACGGAATCAAGCCGATCGGCCACTACGGCCAGGCCCTGTTGCAGCAGCTGCAGACACTTACACCAAAGGGACGCGATGCCACCATCGTCCTGCTCACCCCCGGCATCTTCAACTCAGCCTACTTTGAGCATACATTCCTCGCACGGGTGATGGGAATCGAGCTCGTCGAGGGCGCCGACCTGCTCATCCACGATGGCTTCGTCTACATGCGCACAACCAGCGGCTTGCAGCGCGTCGACGTAATTTATCGCCGCATCGATGACGAATTTGTCGACCCGCTACATTTTCATCCGGACTCCGTCCTCGGCGTTCCCGGCCTCTTCAACGCATATCGCGCCGGAAACATCACACTCGCCAACGCCATCGGGACGGGGATCGCTGATGACAAGGCCGTCTACGCATTTGTACCCGAAATGATTCGCTACTATCTGGGCGAGGAACCCATCCTTCAAAACATCGAAACTTACCTCTGCTTGCGCGATGACGAACGAGCCTACGTACTGGAAAACCTGGACAAACTGGTCGTTAAGGCTGTCGGTGAATCGGGCGGCTACGGCATGCTCATCGGACCTTACAGCACTGCCAAAGAACGGGAGGACTTTCGCGCCCAAATCCAGGCTGAACCGCGCAACTTCATTGCGCAGCCCACCCTAAGCCTGTCACGCGCGCCCTGCTTTATCAATGGAAATGTCGTCTCCCGACATGTTGACCTGCGTCCATTTATCCTCTACGGCGGCGAACAGGAGAATACCGTCATCGTGCCGGGAGGCTTGACGCGGGTGGCCCTGCGCGAAGGTTCTCTGGTCGTGAATTCCTCGCAGGGCGGCGGAAGCAAGGACACCTGGGTCTTGCAGGACATCTGAACCTACATCAGGACACTATCAAATGCTTTCCAGATCCGCTGACAGCATGTATTGGATCGGTCGATACATGGAAAGGTCAGAGAACACGATTCGTCTTCTTCGAGTCCGCATGAATTTCATGGTTGGAAAGGCTGCCGAAGCCGGGAACGACCGCGGCTGGCAGCAGTTCTTCTCCGCTCTTCGCCAACCTCCTCCCGTTATGAAAAACGGCGTCGTGGACGGCGAGGCCGCCCTTCAAATGGCCCATAATCTAACCTTTAACGCCGACAACGACAACTCCGTTACCGGCTCCATCAATCTGGCCAGAACCAACGCCCGTTCGGTCCGTTCCCAGTTGAGCAGCCAACTTTGGGAGCATCTCAATCGTCTCTATCTACGCCTGCACTCCTGGCGAGACCATCAGAACTGGCACCAGGAGCGAGACAGTTTTTTCAGAGAGCTGGAATCCAGTGTTTCGCTGTTTCAGGGCCTGGCTCTTTCCTCGCTCCTCCACGACGAGGGCTGGCTCTTCATCCAGATCGGCGGACATCTGGAACGCGTGATTTCGGTCTGCAGCCTTTTGGAGGCCCACTTCCGCCACTTCGGCATTGACGGCGGGGACGAACTGGAGACCCTGGATCCCCTCAACGGCATTGGTGTCCTGCGCGCCTGCAACTCATTTGAGTCATACTGCCGCGTGTACGATCCCCGCCCTGAAACACAGTTCGTCACATCCTTCCTTCTGCTTAACGCCTACCTCCCAAACTCCGCTCGCTTCAACGTCAACCAGATCGCTGACCTCCTGAAACAGGTAGCTGGCGCAACCGAGACCCGCCGCGCAGGGGACCTGAACCGAATCGCCGGAAAACTACAGGCCCACCTTCAGTATAGCCAGATCGACGATGTCATCGAAGCTGGTCCCAGGGCCTTCATCACAGACATCATGGACAGCTGCAACCAGATCCACGACGCCTTATATGAAACCTACTTCAACTATGAGATCGAAGATGTTTTCTCCTGACACAACACCGACACCTTTCTGCCTATGAAATACTACACAATTCACCATCACACCCGCTACCGCTACGATTCTGAGGTCAGAGAAAGCACGATGGAAGTGCGTATGCAGCCTCGCACCGACCGCCAGCAGCGCTGCCTCAACTTCCGCCTAGAAGTTCGTCCCCACGCCCGCGTCTTAACGACCAGCGACTGCATGCAGAACGCGATTCACTACTTTGACATTCCAAGCCGGCACGCTGAGCTGACTCTGCGCGCCCAGACTCTTGTCATGGTACAGGAACCAGACCCGCTGCCAGAGTCCCTGGAGGAATCAGCCTGGAAGGAGCTCGAAGTCGATTCCGCTACAGGACAGCACTGGGACTGGTTGACGCCAAGCGCATTTGCCCGGCCAACCCCGCTCCTGTCTGAATTCGCAGACGAGATCGGCTTCAGCAAAGATGAGGACCCGCTGAGCGTCATATCTCGATTGAATCAAGGAATTCACGCCGCGATAGAATACACGCCCAACAGTACTGCGGTCGACTCGCCCATCGACATCGCCCTCAAAAACCGCCGAGGCGTCTGTCAGGACTTCTCCCACATAATGATCGCCTTGTTGCGAAAGGCAGGCATTCCGGCGCGGTATATCAGCGGCTATATCTTTCAGGATTCCGAAAGCAAGATGAGGAACGACATTTCCAGCGCTTCACACGCGTGGGTGGAGGCCTTTCTTCCCGGAATCGGATGGACCGGCCTGGATCCGACCAACAACACCTATGTCCATGACAAGCATATTCGAATCGCTTTGGGTCGAGATTATGCCGACGTTCCGCCTACCAGAGGCGTGTATAAGGGCGGAGCCAAGAGCGAACTCAGGGTTGGGGTCCACATATCCGAGACTGAGGATGAGGACATTCCGCAAGACCTTTTGGACAACGGGCACTGGACGATCAGGGAGCGCTCGGAAGACGGGGGCATTCCAAGTCCCCGCCCCGATCAGGAACAACAGCAACAGCAATAGATTCTAAGAAAAAAAGTGGCCGGCCCCGGAACCTACCGGGCCGGCCTGAACTCCTCGCTCTCTTCGCTCTTTCTTCGCCGGTTACACTCTTCTCCCGGCGTTGCCTTTACCGGATCACAGACTTCTCTGTCGGCACGAGACGCATCACTGTGATCGTCTCACGATTCAGCATGTCCGAAATCTTCGGCGCTATTTCATTTAACCACCCGTCGGATTGATAGACCGCCTCGTAGAGTGCCTCTCTGTCGGCTTCGTCATTGAAACGGCGCATCCACACATACCTGTTCTCATCTCCCTCGTCAATGAAGGACCCGGCGACGACCATCCCTTTCGAGACCTGGAAGGGGATGATCACACTTTCCATGTACTCAACCCAGTCGTCCCGTCTCCCAGGGTGACATTCATAGATCCGGTACTCGTACAACATGACCTCTTCTCCTGTTCCCTGATACCTCGATTCCATTAGTCTGCTGCCACCAGTTCTGCTTGTGACGCCTCCAACAGCCGCATCGGCCTGTCACCTTCCACCTCGAAGCTGGAGAAGGTCGGCAGGTGCTCAACGTTTGCCGCAAACATCTCGTTCACCATCTCGCGAATCTCCGCCATCGACAACACAGCCGTGGTTAGCGGGTCATGCAGTATTGCCTGGAAGATCTTGCGCGGATCTCCCTCGACAATTCCCTCAACCGCCATCTCCTCGATCTGCGCGCTCAGTCCGGTCAGCATCGCCACTGACGCCGGCAACGGTCCGACTCTGACACTTTCCAGGCCATCCTTGCTGGCCCACACGGGGATCTCAACACATGCGCCGACGGGCAAGTTGTCCACCAAGGGCGACGCCCCGCTCCCATTGGGCATATTGCCATTGAACTGGAACGGCCCGCCCCCCTCAAGCGCGTTGATAATATAGGCGGCATATTCATGGCCGCGCGTCAGATTGAGTGGCTTTGGGTCGTCAAGCCAAGCCCGAATCTGGTCGTCCCAACTCTCCTCTCTCGCAGAGTAATGCTTCAACACATAAGCGTACTCCCCGGGATTCCAGCCGGTTCCGTGCGTGCAGTACCTGTCGATCAGATCTGGCCGTTTGCGGAACCAGGGGTTGTACTCCGAGTGATGACCGCTCGACTCCGTCGGGTAATAGTCCAGATGCAGATACATTTCGTTGCGAACCTGCTCCTCGTTATAGACCTCGGGCCGCTCTGTGATTGCCTGGCGAATCAGAGGATAGGCGTCCTCTCCCTTCCACTCATATCTCAGATACCAGGCCATGTGGTTGATTCCGGCGCAGGTGTAAGAGATTTCGTCCGCCGGCGCCCCAATCCATCGAGCCAGCATATCAGCCGTGCCCTGTACGCTGTGGCAAAGACCAGTCGCAACGATGCTAGTCTCCTTCTGAATGGCGCGACAGTTAATCACCATCGGGTTGGTGTAGTTGAGCATCACGGCGTCAGGGCAAAGCCGCTCCATATCGCGGGCAATGTCCACCATCACCGGCGTCGTCCTCATCGCGCGAAAGATGCCGGAGGGACCGCGTGTGTCGCCGATATTTGTGTCGACACCATACTTCTTGGGGATCTCGATATCGGTCCGCCAAACATCGGTCTGCCCGACCAGAATGGTGACGATGACGTAGTCGGCGCCCTCCAGGGCCTCCTCGCGGCTGAGCGTCGTCTCAACACGGGCAGGGTAGTCCCCTTCGCGTATGATTCGCCGAACGGCCTGCTCGATGTAACCCAACTTCATGGGGTCAATGTCCATCAGACAGATTGTGGCGTCTTCGAGCAAAGGAAAAGTCAATACGTCTTTAACCAGCTTGCGGGTGAATCCGAAGCTGCCGGCTCCAATAAACGTTACCTTAGGCACTTGCAACCCTCCCCTCCATTTCATTCAAAGTGTTACGCGCCTCGCCCGGCGCGCAGGCTCAGGGTCTTCTGCTCCTGACTTCGCCCCCATGGGGAGACTGTCTGGAGATACTGGCGCCTGAACCTCTCAGGATTTTAGCACCGGCCAGGGCCAAATCCCCAAAATCTGTCACTTCACGCCCTTATGAGTCGGCCAAAGAACGGCACCGGCGCACGACGGGCACGAAGTGCGTTGACAATGCCTGCCACCCAAGCCACGATCACTGCCAGGTATGCGGCGACGACCAGTGCAAAAATGTAGGCAGCCACTACCCCTCCGAACGGGAGAAGCGCAATGAGCCACGAAAACACAATCCAGACTGCCGGGGCCAGAACCATCGCCAAGACGATCGTCAAGGACTGAACCGCGTGGTATCTCGCAAAGTCATCATGCCTCCTCAACGCCAATATGTAGGCCGGTCCCACTACTGGCAGCAGATAGGCCAGCAGCGCCGCGTCAACGTTAATCCGCCGCCCTCCGGATTCGCTCGCAGTCATGCAACTTCTCCGATCCCCTGCAACATCAGCTCATCTGCAAAATGACAGCTCGCATAGTGCCCGGGCTCGATTTCATCCAGGCGCGGCTCCTCCTCCTTGCACCGGTCCTTTGCGTAAAGGCAACGGGGGTGAAACACACAACCAGGCGGGGGATTCGCTGGACTGGGAATGTCTCCTTCCAATATGATCCGGTTCAACTTGACCTCAGGGTCCGCAGGGGGAATCGCCGAGACCAGCGCCTCAGTATAGGGGTGAAGCGGCCGCCTCAACAAGGTGTCTGAATCGGCGACCTCAACCAGTCGCCCAACGTACATCACCGCAATGCGATCGCACATGTGCTCGACGACGGAAAGGTCGTGGGCAATGAAGAGGTAAGTAAGCCCCAGCTCGTCCTTCAACACCTGCAGCAAGTTGAGCACCTGCGCCTGAATCGAGACATCCAGCGCCGAAACCGGTTCATCCGCTATGATCAATCGCGGCTGGAGCGCAAGCGTGCGCGCCAGTCCGATTCGCTGCCTTTGCCCTCCGGAAAACTCATGCGGATAGCGCCGCATGTAGTTCGGATCAAGTCCCACCGCAGACATCAGTTCGGAGACTCTGTCTTCCAACGCACGGCCTGAGGCCTCCTTGTGAATAATCAGTGGCTCGCCAATCAGGTCCTTGACAGTCAAGCGAGGATTGAGAGAACTGAACGGATCCTGAAAGATCATCCGCATCTCTCTTCGAAGCGGCTTCATCTCCCCCTGATCGATATTTGCGATGTCGATGCGCTCACCGTCTGCCGTGGTGTACCAGATTTCGCCGGCCGTCGGGTCGTAGAGCCGCAGCACAGCCCGCCCGACCGTCGTCTTGCCGGAGCCGCTCTCCCCCACCAGGCCCAATGCCTCATTCTGTTTGATGTCAAAGCTGACGCCGTCAACTGCCTTCACATGGCCAACGACCCGTTGCAGGAATCCTTTGCGGATGGGAAACCACTGTTTCAGGTCGTTGACTTCAAGCAGCGAATCTTCCATTTTGCACTCTTGCTCTAGCGCTCCTGGTTTGACGCCGCGCCCGTTTGAATCTCTTGCGTCGCCAGAATGATGTCGGGATCGGTCCAGCCCTTCCACTCCTGCAGCTGCTGAAAGGCCCGACGGTAGATGAGCTGCGCCTCTACGGTAATCTCGTCAGACGCCGGGGCAGTATCGTCTCCTGAAAACCCAAAACGGAAGGATCCCCATCTTGAACCCTCGGCCGGGATGCGAGTGTCCTCAACCAGTTCAACCATTCTCCAGTGAGAGAATGTAGGCTCCTCTCCTGTCAGCGTATCGCGCAGAATCTTGGCAAAGCCCTGCCCAGCCTCCCCCGCCTGGTCACCGGCCCACGCAGGCAGAACCGGCCCGTCAACCAGCGGCAGTTCGACGCCGTTTCCGTCTGTCGCGCGCACAACCAGAAGCACCTGCCGCAACGGCGATCCTGTTGGATAGTGGTGACCCGCGCCCGTGTTCGTTACCTCCGTGCTCACAACAACCTGAGCGCCCTCAACCTCGGCAGAAACGTCTAACGTTATCGCATTCCTGAGAAACGCCTCATCGGTCGCGCCCGGCATCTGGTGCAGGTGTATCTGGTCCAACTCCCGGAAGAGCCCTCCCTTTTCCGGATAGACGAAGTAACTCCGTTGCGATCGTTCCGCCAGCTTTCCCAGCCCGGCCGGCAGCGTCTGCCCGCTGGCCCGTTCCAGCCAGGCCGCAGTCTGAACCACCGACTCCATCCGCGAGGTCAGCCGCGGCGCCGTGGGCATGTGGCAGCCCTGGCACGTCTGGCCGGTTTCAGGATCGCTATAGGGGCTCTCCAGCCACTCACCGTAAGAGTTATAGATTACAGTGGTATCATTGACGCCGAAGTGGCAGGCCGAGCAGAACGCGCTTTCAGCGTGCAACTTGTTGAAGCTGTCCATCGGCCTGGAAACGTCATCGACAGTTCCCATCAGGAGGTCTTCTCCCGACTTCGGTCTGTACAGCGTCAGCGACAGAATTCCCGGCATCGCAGGATCGGGCAGCAACGTGTTCGTGTAAAAGGTCACAGCGCCGATCTTGTGGCAGAAATCACAGGAGATCCCTTCGGCAGCCACCCCAACGGCCGCGTTGGGGCTGACTCCTTCAGGCAGTTCGTCACTGGCATCGCTCGTCTCCTGCATATGGCAGCCGCTCCAGCCGCAGCTGTTGTCCGCATCCAGCTTCGACGCCATCGGTGTATGGCAGGCCGCGCAGTTTCCGTCCCGCTTAGGAAAATCCACCTTGAACCCAGGCCCGAAGTAGGGATCGGCCGGGTCCCGCGTTCTGGGCAGGCCAGTGTCATAGTTGCTGTTGCGGCTGCGGTTCCCTTCCATGTCCGTCCCATTGTACATGGTCAGAAAACGGGAATTGACCGCGGACTGGCTGTGACCGTCTCGCAGCCACTCTGCATAGGAAGGATGGCACTCTCCGCAGCTCTCGGATGGCTCCCAATCATAAACCGTGTTGTCAACGCGATTGTGCGGGTGCAACGAAATGCCAACATCCTCCTCGCCCCCGCTTGCCTCCGTCCAGCCGAATATGTACCCTTCCGCCCACGCAACCAGCGTCACACTTTCTTCTACCGGCAGCCCTTCGATCGTAAAGCTGCCGTCTTCCCCCGTATAGGTATGGTTCGCTGTCGTTTGCACCCTGACTAAGGCCCCCGCAAGCGGCCCGTCATCATCGGTGACGACGCCGCTCACGGATGATGTTTCAGGTTGGGGCCAGGCGAGCACAGCCGCCGCGCCGCCAAAAGCAAACAAACAGATGAGAAGCAGAAGAAGGACAAATGGACGCGCCAAGTTGCGAAACGACGCGGTCCGTACCGCGCCGTCGTCGTGATTTGACCTGGGCCCGCTCAACGCCGTCCTCCGTTGCCTTATCAGACGATCGAATAGGGATCGGCCGCATCGCGCAGGCCGTCGCCAAGAAAGTTGAACCCCAACACGGCAACGATGATGAAGATTACGGGCGTCATGATCCAGGTGTGCGTGCCCAACGTCTGCAGGTTTTGCGCGTCCCGCATCAGGAATCCCCAGCTCACAAGCGGTTCCTGGATCCCGATGCCAAGAAAGCTGAGAAACGCTTCAGCAAGGATGATCTGGGGAATCGTCAGCGTCAGGACAACGATGATGTGGCTAATGGAGTTGGGAAAGAGGTGGAGGAAAATGATCCGGGCGTCTGACGCGCCCATCTCCTTGGCCGCGAGAATGAAGTCGGTCTCGCGAAAGGCCAGCACCTTGCCCCGCACTTCGCGCGCCAATAACGTCCACGAAAGCAGAGAGAATATGACCACCATGATGATGAACACCTGCAGCGAATCCCAGGTGCGCGGAATGATCGCCGCAAGCGCCAGCCAAAGTGGTAGCTGCGGGAACGACGCCACAAACTCCACGAATCGCTGGATTACATTGTCGATCACGCCGCCATAGTAGCCGGAAACAATACCCACAACCGCGCCGACCACAATGCTAACGAATGTGGCAAAGAGGCTCAGCGAAAGTGAGATGCGCCCCGCGGAACAGGCCCGGCCCCACAGATCTCTTCCCTGCTTCTCTGTCCCGAGCAGGTGAATCTTGCCTCCCTCCTCGACGCCGAACAGATGCCTTCTTGTCGGGATCAGACCCAGGATCTTCCACTCCCAACTCCTGACAAGAAACTTGATCTCATACCGTTGCTCCGGGTCCTCTTCCCACAGCGGCTCAAACGTCTTGGGATCAATCGTCACCTCAAGATTGTAAACAAAAGGCCTCAAATGAAAGTTCCCCTCATGATCGATCAATCGAATTCGAGTCGGGGGAATGAAGCTGTCCTGTAAATTGGCGTCAGTCGGGTCTACCGGTGAGAAGAACTCGGCAAAAATGGCCAGAATGATCAGTGACAGCACCATCAGCCCGCCGGCAATCGCAGGTCGGCTCTTCTTAAACCGTTGCCAAACGAGCTGAAAATATGATTCGTGCTGCTCTTCGCCGAGGCCATCCGTTGGAAGGCCTGGTTCGGCGCTAACTTCGCTCTGCAGCGTTGCCATAGTTGAATCGACTATTCACTGTGTCACTCTGAATTGTAAAAGCAGTGTGTTGGCCGGAATCGCACTCTTGGACCAGACTGGGCCCGGCGAAAACTGATAGTGGGATATGGGGGTTGCCGCGCCCGCCGGAAACTTTTGCAAAAGCCTACGAGAACCGTACTCGCGGGTCCAACACCGCGAGAGAAATATCCGCTATCAGATTCCCAGCCACCAACAGCACGCCGTAGATCAGCAGACAACTCGCGGCGATGTAAATGTCCTCGTTGCGCAGTGACGTCAACAAAAGCGTGCCGATCGTCGGCAGTCCCATCACGATGGAGGCCTGCAGCTCGCCCTGCAGCATGTACGGCAGCACCGTTCCCTGGTACATGATAATCGGATGAAGCGCATTCGGCACCGCATGGCGCCGCATGACCTGGCCTTCCGTCAGGCCCTTCGAGCGGGCGGTCGTCACATATTGCGCGTTCAGCTCGTCCAGCATGTTGCCGCGCATCACGCGCATGTTCCGGGCAACACCGCCCAGCCCCGCAATGACCACCACAGGCCAAATATGCTGCATCAGATCGACCAACTTGGCCCAACTCTCACGCGTCTCCGCCAGGCTGCCAAAGGCCCAAGGCACCACCACATACTGGGGTGAGTGAAACGCGGTAACATGCTCCTGTTCCAATGTGAAGACAAGGAAAAACATGATCGCCAGCGCGATCCAGAACCGGGGCAGCGCCGAAAGGATAAATGCAATGAAGGCTGCCACATTGTCCGCCACAGAATACTGCCGCGGCGCGACAAAGATGCCTGCAATAATCCCAACGGCAGTTGAGGTGAGATGCGCCAGGACCGCCAACAGCAGCGTGCGCGGCAGCCGCTCCGCAATCAACTCGCCCACATCCCGCTTATAGGCGAAGGAAAAGCCGAAACTCCCCTTCGTCACCATGTCCCGTATCCAGACTAGAAACTGGGTAGGAAGAGGTTTGTCAAGGCCGTATCGCTGACGGAAAAGCTCCGCCTGCGCCTCCGCCTCAGATTCGGTTGCCCCGCCCTGCTCGATCAGGAACGACTTATAGCCGTCGGCATAGTCGCCCGGAGGCAGCTGAATCACAATAAAGCTGACCAGCGCAATGCCCAAGACGACAGCGACGGAGACTGAAAATCGGCGTACAATAAATCCAATCATATGAGGTTCTGCGTACTGCGGCTGGTTAAGAGAAGGGGAGAGGCGGAAGAGTTCCTGGCCCCCTCACCCTCTCTCGTTTCACCCTATTCGCTCTCGTAGGTGGGAATCACGCCCGGTCGCAGCTGTTCGATCTGCTCCGAGGGGTCAACCCAGACCTGCTCCGCCATGACATTCTCCCATGTCCAGTTGTACATGAACACTGGCATGCCGGCAGGTACATTCTTGAAGCGCTTGGCCGCGGCCAGTCCGTATCGTCCGACAAAGACGCCGACGAAGTGGACGTTCTCTGTCGAGATCCGGTTATACTCGGCCATCAGCTCTATGCGTGCATCCGTGCTCGGCTCTACACAGAAGGCCAGCACAATGTCGACAAGCTCCTGTTCGAAGTCGAGGAGCTCACGCGGTTCCGAACCCTCGCGATGGAAGCTGAACTCCCTTTCGATCGGCGCCAGTTCGCGGCAGCGCGTGAAAGGCACGGCGAAGGTCTGGCTGTCGCGATCGACGCGCAGCTCCCACTCTCCTGCCTCATTCATTTCACGCCGGGCCGCGCTGTTCAACGGACGCACGTTTATCTGCACACCCAGGTCGCCGAGCAGCGTGACCGCGGCATCGCCAACCGTCTGCGTCTCTTCGGCGTCTTCACTGGTAACCAGCGCCAGCACCAGGTTTTCCCCACTCGCCAGGCGATCCGCCGGCCAGTTCAGAACGCCGTCGCCATCGGAATCTTCAAAGCCCAGGTCAGCCAGCAACGCTGCCGCGGCCTCCGGGTTGTGGTTGTAATACGCAACAGTGTTTCGATCAAAGTATGAGGAGCCGGGGAACAGACCGCCGGCCCAGCCGCGCAGGAAGGGTCCGCGCAGAATCGACTGCGAAATGCCTTCGCGGTCAAGGGCGAAACTGAACGCCTTGCGGAAGCGAATGTCCCGGAACAGCTCGCGTATGGCCGCGTCTCGATCATCTTTCACGCCCAAAGTCGTCGAAAGATTCATCTTGATGCTGAATCCCAACGTCTCCGGACCCCATTCGACGTAGAAGTGGGCGTCATCGTCTTCCGCCCGTTTCAGCGTCTCGATAAAGGTGCTGGGATTCTCCAGGTTGGAGTGATCAGCGGAGCCGGCAAGCGTGCTTAGGGTTCTGCCTACTCCCGACGGCCCCTTCTCGAAGACAACCTCGTCCAGGTAAGGAAGCTGGTTGCCGGCTTCATCGACACCCCAGTAGTACGGGTTGCGGCGAAGTATCATCAACTCGTCAGTGATATACTCGACCGGCACAAACTCGCCCAGCACGACAGGCGTCTTGTCTGGCGGCATTGCCGCCTCAAAGTCAACATAGTCCATCTCGCTGTTGTACTTCGGATGGAGCGGCTTCAGGATATGCGCGGGCGAAACGTGAAAGTCCCCTTCGTCCATCTGGAAGAGGGACTGAACCGGGAACGGAACCGGGTAGACGAACTTGAAGGTGTAGTCATCAATCACCTCCAGCTGCGTCATTTCACCGTCAAAGAGCCAGGCCGATGCGCCCTTCGGCGACTGCACATTCGAGTCGACAATCATGTCTTCCCAAGTGAACAGAATGTCCTCGGTCGTGAAGGG
The DNA here is from genome assembly GCA_022824685.1 of Caldilineaceae bacterium. Classification (GTDB taxonomy): domain Bacteria; phylum Chloroflexota; class Anaerolineae; order Caldilineales; family Caldilineaceae; genus Bin5. Next base: position 10,813 of record JAJDZJ010000050.1, on the reverse strand, counting down.
ATGTCCATCGGACCACTTGGCGCCTTCGATAAGGTTCATCGTCAGCTCAAAGCCATCCTCACTCCATTCCCAACTCTTGGCCAGGTAAGGAAGCGGCTCCAGTGAATCGGAGCGGCGGTAAATGGGTCCGGACTTGAGCAGCGACGCAAATGCAGCTGCCTCGATCCCAAACCAACCAGCGCTCTGACCCGCGCCGCGGTTGTAGCCCTCAGTCGGGCAGGCAGAGAAGTCACGCCAGACTCCGCCGTAGACGCCGATCCCGTCTGACATGCCACTCTCAAGGATCACGCGCGGCTCAACCGGCAGGCGCTCCTCAACCGGAGGCAAAACGCCTTCGGCAACAAGCTCGCTCACCCACTCGGGTTCGCTGTACGAATCCAGCGCCTTGTAGGTCAGGATCTGGTCCAGAGGCAGCTTTTCGACTTCCCGGCTACCTACGATCAGTTGAGGCTCCGGATACTCGCTCGGTGAGAGGTCGACCTCCATCATCTCCTCTTCCTCTTCCGCTTCAGCCGCCGACTCCTCAGACTCGGCAGCGGCGGGGGCCGCCTCTTCCGCCGGAGCGTCCGCTGCCTCCGGTTCGCTGTCGCCGCCGCCGCAGGCGTTTATCACCATGGCAGCAACAAGCAGCATGGACAGGAAAAAGAAGATCATTCTCCTACGCTTACTAGACATTCACATGCCTCCTTAAAAGATGGTTACTGATTTTAGCCACGCCGCGCCGTCAATGGCACGGTTTGGCAACTTGATGGCAAGACTATTCTCACTACTTCGCCAGTCCGCAGTGCCCCGCGCACGACGATTGCGCGCGGCGATTTCGTCCCATTCTTGTCAGTCATGCAGCCAGCACGCCGCCGAATGACCCGGTTCATGTTCCTTGAATTCAGGGCTCTGCTCCCAGCAAATCTCCATCGCCTCAGGGCAGCGTTCAGCAAATGCGCAACCCCGAATGTCCTCCATCGGGCTCGGCACCATGCCTGTGATGGGAACCAGCCGGTTCTCCTCCTTCCTTCCCAGAACCGGCACCGAATTCAGCAGTCCGATCGTATAGGGATGCTTTGGGTTGTGGAAGATTTCGTAGACGGGGGCATACTCGACCACCCGCCCCAGATACATGACCGCAACGTGATCCGCCATCTGCGAAACAACGCCCAAATTGTGTGTGATCAGAACAATTGCGGAATCGAAATCATCCTGCAACTCCCGCATCAGGTCCAGAATCTGCGCCTGAACCGTAACGTCCAACGCGGTCGTTGGCTCATCCGCGATCAGGATCGACGGATTACAGCTTAGCGCCAGCGCGATCATAACGCGCTGGCGCATTCCGCCGCTCAACTGGTGGGGGTACTCGCCAATGCGACGGCCAGGGTCAGCGATGTGGACCCGGTTCAACATCTCCTCAGCCCGCTCCTGTGCCCCCTGTCTCGACATTGATTGATGCAACAGCACCGACTCCGATATCTGCCGCCCGACCGGATGCAGCGGATTCAGAGAGGTCATCGGCTCCTGAAATATCATCGCGATCTCGGCGCCGCGGATGTCGCGTAACTGCCGGCTGCGAGGGTCTAGCTGGACAATGTCAACCGTGTCACCGTCTTTTCTGTGCAGCAAAATCTCGCCCTCGACGATTCTGCCGGGCGGAGACTGGATCAACCGCATGACCGAGCGAAATGTGACACTCTTTCCACAGCCGCTCTCGCCAACAACGCCCAGGGTCTTTCGCCGCCCAACCGCCACGTCAACGCCGTCTACTGCCTTCACAATGCCGCGCTCAAGAAAGAAGTAGGTCTTCAGACCCTTCAATTCAAGAATCGTATCTTCGGCGTCGCGATTGGCTTCTGCGTTCAAACGCGCCGGCGCCTGATGATCCGAAGTCATAAACTTTCTCTTGCTCACCGGCTTGTGTGCCAGGGAGAGAAGGATGAGAGAGTAATGCTAATGAGGCAGTTCCGGCCGCCAATTGTGACGACAAAGGGGGATCTTCGTCGGCATAAAGAATGCGGGCCGTTCTTCATCGGACCTGAACGGTATATTCCGCCTGAAAAGGCCGGGAGCGGGGAAATTGTAGCCACTGCGGGGCCGGTTGTCAATTCCTTGTGGGCCTGAATTGAGCATGAATCCAACCGGCGCGCAGAAAATGGAGCGCACACCATAGCGATTGCGCCCGTCAAACTTTCCGCCAGTATGTGGTCGAAGGCCCCACTTATGCAGAAGAAGCTAGCGACTCAGGACTTGATTGGGGTCCATAAACAGCGCAGGATACTTGGGAGTAGAGGGAACTGAATCTTCGTGAAGTAACAGGATTTCACGGGCTCTTCCCATGAAATAGCCCGCAACTCACCGCGCGGGGGTCCCGTGAACTCCGAGGGCGGAAGGGGCCCTCCTCTCATAGATTGGGCCCGCCGTTCGCGGATTGCCCAACTTCCCGCTTACACTGCCACCATATCAGCGGCAACCGTCTGAGTTTTCCGAACAAGCTGACATGCGCGCGACGGGAAAAGACATCGTAATCATGCGCTTCAATGTCGGCCAGTATCGCCCGGTAGAGTTCGGCCGCGGCGCCGATGGCGAAGCGGCCATCCGAATGCAGGAGAGCAATGCCCGGCCAAGCCTCCTGGTACAACTGGCGCGTCCGACCAATTTGAAACTGCATGAAAGCACGCCAGCGATCATCAACGGCGCCCGCCTCTATGTCCTCTTCACACAGATCATAGCGACGCAGCTCCTCCAAGGGCAGATACAGGCGACCCTCCCTCCAATCCTCGCCCACATCCCTAAGTATATTCGTCAGCTGCAGCGCCACCCCCAATTTGAGCGCGAACGGAATCGCCTCGGCGCCGGAAAAGCCTATTATGTGCATGCTCATCAGGCCCACCGTTGCCGCAACGCCATAACAGTAAGCGGTCAAGTCCTCGAATGTCTCGTAGCGGCTGAAGGTAATATCGCGGGCCACGCCCTGAATGAGCTGCTCCGCATAGAGATGGGGAATGCCATAGCGCCGACGGGCGTCCGACCACGCCAGGGCCACCGGGTCCCGCCTGTCGGCGACCTGTATCAGAGCCCGCGTCCGCCAAGAATCAAGGGCGACCCGCACTGCCTCCGGATCGCGTCTCCCTGCGGAAGGGCTGTCTACAATGTCATCGCTCTTACGGCAGAATGCGTAAAGGGCTCGCACAGAGCGCCGTTTCTCGCGCGGAAGAAAGCGCGAAGCTGTGAAGAAGGACTTGCTGTTCGCAGCCGTGACCGCTTCGCAGAAATCATAGGCTGAGTCCAGCTCCTTTCCGTGCCGAATTGTCGGAAGGAGGTCAGGGCCGCAAGCCCGCCCGGCCTCATACGCCAGCGAAAGAAGAGGACGTTCCCAGTCGTGGACTTTCAGGGCCATCAGAGCGCCTTTGCTCATCGTAAATCCCTTTCGACGACACCTGCGTTGCGCACGAAACCTGTGCGCTCGACACCTGTACGCCCAAAATACTCCACCAAGCCACCCCCGTCAAGCCTTCTCCCAAAATCGGGAGGGAACCCTCAAGTTCGCCAGCCACAAAGGGCAGATTCTGCATCGCTGCCCGCCTCTTCCCCGCATTGAGCAAGACTCAGTATAAGCGATTCCTGTGTGATAGAGCCAAAGCGCAAATAATATTCAAACAATTTGTACAGTTTTTGCAGAATATTTCGCCTGCCTGAGGCTTCTTTGTCGAGCCCCTTCTGTCCCCTACCCCAACTGTGTACCTCCGGACCCACTTTACTGTGTTGAGCGGCCGGCCTCAAGCGGCCTCACTCGTGCGGGGGGCTGCCCCCGTAACGCCTTCCGCATTCCTCACCGCGTGCATTGTGGGGCGGTCTCTGGTCGCGGCAGGCATCCACCCCAGCCAATTCGCGCTCTTTCCCGGCCCCGCCCTTATCGCCGGCCTTGGCAACCCTCCTTTCCCCTTGCGCCCATCTTCACTCGGTCCCCACGGCGATATCCGCACTCCCTTACCCTCTCCAAACGGTCAACTTTTCCGGACATTCAAATTTGTCCAGATTTCCCGATTTGTTGATCACGAATAAAGCGCGTAATATATCTTGGACCCAAACAAGGACAAATTGTCTGAAGAACCCGCAGAGTACAAGTACAAGGGAGTACATGTACAGATGAATACGGACACGCCCTCATATAATTTGAAAGCGGTCGTCCGCGAAACAGGCATCAAGGCGGAGACCCTGCGCGCCTGGGAACGACGATACGGGCTCCCTCGGCCGGCCAGAAGCGCCGGAGGGCACCGCATCTACTCCCGCAGAGACATCGACACACTGCACTGGCTGAACCAGCGCCGCCAGGAAGGTCTCAGCATCGCCAGAGCCGCCGAACGCTGGCAATCAATGGAAAGCGAAGGCAGGGATCCGCTGCAGGAACGGGACGCCGCGCCTTCAGATCACTTCTTTGTCGGTCAGCGCTGGACTGAAGGTCCCCAAATCGAAGTCGGTGGCTTCGACGAGGCAGACCTGCAGATCAACTCCGCTTGCGCCGATTGGATTGCTGGTTGCGTCGCTTTCGACGAATACGGCGCACAGCAGATCCTGACGAATGCCTTTGCCCTCTTCCCTGTCGAAGTCGTTTGCCAAAACGTTCTCTGTAACGGACTCAGGCAGCTTGGCTGGGAGTGGCATCGGGACAAGGTATCGGTTCAGCAGGTTTCATTTGCCGCGGGCCAGGCGATGCAACGAATAAAGACCCTCTTGGGCGCCTGCCCGCCTCCAACCCGTCCAGGTCAGATTCTGCTGGCCTGTCCCCCCGGAGAGAGCCACACCTTCGGTATCGCCCTCCTGCAGCTGATCCTGAAACGCAAGGGGTTTGGAACGGTCTACCTGGGGGACAACCTGCCGGCAGACGCGACGGAAGAGACGCTGTCGAAGATTACACCAGACCTTGTCATCCTCGTCTCACAGCAGCTCCGCTCAGCCGGCAACCTCTTGGAACTGGCTGAACGAACTGTCCAACACAGAGTGCCAGTTGCCTTTGGCGGGCGAATACTGAATCTCTCCGAGCAGATCCGCCGGCGCATACCTGGTGATTTCCTCGGAACAGATCTGCTGCAGGCAGGATCACGGGTTGATTTCCTTCTTTCTTCACCCTATCTGGAAAGGAACCCTGTCCTCTTGCCCAACGAGTACCGGGACCTCCTTGACAGCTATCGTTCCAACCTTTTGCAAATCTCCTCACTCGTCCTGAAGCCGGCCCAAGGGGACCCGCCGAATTGGGCCGCCCTGGGCCGTCCTTACTTCAGTATCTCCAGTTCCCTCGTGGCGGCTCTGAGACTGGGAGACCCCTCGCTGATCTCCTTGGAGTCGCAGTGGGTTAGTACCTTCCTGGATTCCCGCTCGATTCCGATTCAGGTCATGGAGGAGTACCTGGCTCTCGCCGGCTCTGCCGTTGAATCTGTCCTTGGGGCCGACGGAGACCCTATAGTTCAGATGCTCGAGACTCTACTGACGGAGATTCAGGTGAACATCCAAGATTCCGAACCATAGAGCGGCTGTACTCCAATTTGCCTCGTCCCTGTCGCGAGACTCCTTTTCTGCAGCGTCCGTGCTGCCTGCCCCCTTTAAGAAATGTCATATTTCGGATTTCTCCTCTACTTCGTCGGTCTGCCCTTCCTCCTCTTCCTCTTTCTCAACAGAGCCCTGCACAGTCGCGGCAAACGCCTTCCCGCCGCGCTGCGAGCCTGGCCTTCCCTCCCTGTAGTCGGCCTTCACGTCGTCCTTGCTCTAATCTACACCACGCCATGGGACAACTATCTCGTCGCCGCCAAGGTCTGGTGGTACGACCCATCACTCGTAGTGGGCATCACGCTGGGCTACGTGCCTCTCGAAGAGTATCTCTTCTTCATAGGACAGACTTTGCTAGTGGGAACCGCTCTTCTAGCGTCCGCACGTCTCCTCCCCGCAACTGATTTAGCCTTTCAATCGCGTCACCTTCTCCGACTGTGGTCTGCCGGCTCTTCGCTGGCTCTTTCGCTCCTTGGCCTGTTGCTGCTAGGATTGGGACCCGCAAAAGTGTCGTATCTTGGACTGGAACTTGCATGGGGGGCCTTCCCTATCGCCATTCAACTGGCTTTCGGCGCCGACATAATCTGGCACTTCCGCCGACCGGTTTTCTGGACGCTCATTCCCGCCACTCTATTCCTTTCCGGGGCCGACGCCTTGGCCATTATGGCAGGTACCTGGACCATCAGCACCCTGAAATCGTCAGGCGTCACCTTCGGAGGAGTGCTTCCTCTGGAAGAATTCCTCTTCTTCCTGCTCACAAGCGCCATGGTCGTCTTCGGCATCACTCTGATGATCGCCAGACCCAGCCACCAACGTGCCGCCTGGATTAATGTAGTTGCGAAGGAAGCACAATGAAAAAGCCCTTACCGCAAGTCATGGCCGCACTGTCCCTAGCGCTATCGCTCATTCTAATCACCGGGCTCGACGCATTCGCTCACCAACCCTTTTTCGAAGACCCGGACACTAGCGAAACGTCCCCCATGAGAGTAAAAGATCCTGACATCTCAACCGCACTCTATTCCACCCTGGACAAGCCCGGAGACGTCGATTTCTTTACCTTTAGCGTCACGGCCGGCCAGACTATCGAAATCGGCATGACCATCCCGCAGATCGAAGGGCAGGAGCAGTTCGCACCCACCATCGGCGTGATCGCCAACGCATTGGACGCCGGCGCAGTCTCCGCCTTGCCGGCCGCTGCCCTTCCCCTGGTATCTGACCTGACAGGGACGACCCTGATCGAACCGGCCAGTGCGACCATATTCTTCGAACCCTTCAGCCGGACGGCCTACTGGCAACGGCAGCGCCGCCAAATTACATTCCCCGCTGAGAGCGAAGTGCATGTCGTCGTCTGGCACGCACAACAGGAGGTAGGACGGTACACACTGGTCGTTGGGCAGCGCGAGGTGCTGGGAGGCGACTTTGACTTTGCCCGAAAACTGAAGAAGTACTGGACGCCGGTCATCCTTACGTCGGACGCCCCTTCAGCGCCACCGCAGGAAGCAAACCCTGACCCGGCGCAGAAGACCAAATCCGAGCAAAAGGATCAATCTGTAACGGACCCGCCGAAACCTGGCTGCAACTGGCTCATGCGCCTGTTGGCTGGGCTGTTCGGCGCTGGCGAACAATGCCAGTGAGCGAACACCGGCCCGTCGCTTCCCGCAGCGAAGGTGCCGTGTCAAGGTTTAGGGTCTTTGACTTGCTATGCGAATTGCGCCTCCAAACGAATTTCGTCAGTCGCTCCCTTTTCTTGCTCTGGCTTCTCTTGATGGTTCTGACCCCCCATTCCCTGCGCACGGAAGGTCCCGAGACGCTGGTTCTGGTCCTTTCTCTGGCCGTCGCCGTGCAGGCTGCTCTCATCCTCAGCCTGCTATCCGCCGCGATTTCGGGGCCCGTCGCCTTCGCAGTCGGCGTGTCAGTAATGGCAGCGACGTGGCTGATCGAACTTTCAGGCGTTCACACCGGTCTCCCATTTGGACACTATCACTATACGAATGTCCTCCGTCCCCAGCTCGCGTCGGTACCCGTGCAGGTCCCGGTTGCTTGGCTCATGATGATGCCCCCGTCCTGGGCTGCCGCCGCCGCCATCGCCTCTGGCAATAGGAAAACTCCCCCTGCCCGTTCCCGGTTCAATGACCTGTATGTCTCTCTGGTCTCGGGATTCGCCTTTACCGCCTGGGACCTGTTCCTTGATCCCCAAATGGTTGACTGGGGCTTCTGGCAATGGCAGAATCCAGGATTCTACTTCGGCATCCCCCTCGTCAACTTCGCCGGGTGGGCAGTTGCCGCCGCCGCCATCACTTTCCTTTCAATGCGCATAGTCCCCTTCGACCGCCTCCCAATAGAATCCCTCGCCTTCGTCTACACCACAACTTGGCTGCTGGAAACTGTCGGGCTAGGGTTCTATTTTGACTTGCCAGGCCCGGCCGCAGCCGGTTTCCTTGGCATGGGCATCTTCGCGGCCTTGGCGTGGCGAAGACTGCTGGGCCAGCCACAATGAACGCCCTCCTGTGGATAGTGATCGCCCATCTCAGCGGTAGTCTTCCTTTCTCGGTTTGGACTGGACAGTTCCTTCTACAAACTGAGATTCGTCGTTTCGGAGACGGCAACCCTGGCGGCACAAATGTGATCCGCGCCGGCAGCAGGGCCTTGGGCATCACTGTGATCGCGCTCGACGGCCTAAAGGGGCTGCTGCCCGTCCTTGGCGCCCAACATCTTGGCTGCATCGACGGTTGGCCTTTGGCGGCGGTGGCCCTGTCCGCGGTAGCCGGTCACGCATTCTCCATCTTCCTCAGCTTCAAGGGAGGCAAGGCTGTCGCCGTGACCTTCGGCGTCTGGGCCGGTCTGACTGGTTGGAGCGTTCTGTTTCTTCTTGGCGCGCTGCTGCTGGCTGCCTACTTCCTTGTGTCCAACGACGGCTGGGCAGTTATTTTGGCTTTGATTGGCCTGCTGATATTCCTGCTGGCGGCAGGATATTCAGTCGATCTCCTTGGCGCCTGGCTCGGGAATGCCCTTATCGTCGCCTGGAAACACCGGCGCGAACTTGCGCAGCCCCCCTCTCTGCGCCGCACTACGCCGCCATGACAGCAGCGCTTCTTCTCCTGATCACCGCCGCCTTGAGCGGGATGATCCTTATCCTGCTGACAAACTTTCTGACCTTTCCCGGACTGAGAAGCGCCGGGCCAAGCGCCGTCGATCTGAAAATCTCCATCCTCATCCCAGCGCGAAATGAAGCCGGCTCCATTGGGACGATAGTAAACAGCCTGCTTCGCCAGTCCTATTCCCGGTTTGAGCTGCTCATCATGGACGATCACTCCCAGGACGATACGGTTGGGTCCGCCAGAAAGGCATCCCGGGGCGATGAGCGCTTGCGGACTCTCCCGGGCAGGCCGATTCCAAGTGGATGGCTGGCAAAGAATTGGGCCTGCCACCAATTGGCAGCGCAGGCAAGCGGCGATATTCTCATCTTCACCGATGCCGATGTTCACTGGCAAAGTCCCGCTTTGGCCGCTCTACTTTCCGAATTCAAGCGCAGCGGCGCCGATATGCTTGCCGTGATGCCCACCCAGAAGACCGTAACCTGGACCGAACGCCTTTGCGTTCCGCTCATGGCGCTCGCCCTTCACGCCTACCTGCCAGCGTTCGCCGTCCACCGCACGAGATTCCCGCTCCTGGCCGCGGCCAACGGCCAGTGCATCGCCTTCAGCCGGGCCGCGTACGATCGCCTTGGAGGTCACGCTTCCGTACGCGATGACATCCTCGATGACATTGGCTTGGCCCGCCAGGCAAAACGCGCCAGCCTGCAGTTGCGACTGGTCGAGGCCGACGGCCTCATATCCTGCCGCATGTACCGTGACTGGCGGACCGTGCGCGAAGGATTCGCCAAGAACATCCTCGCCGGGTTCGGAGGCGTCGCCGGGCTGCTTGCCGCCACTCTCTTTCACTGGCTCGTCTTTCTCGCCCCCTGGGTTCTGCTCGGCCTCGGCTTCGCCGGCGCAGAAGTCCCAGGTCATCCGTTATGGACCGGGCTCCTCATTTTCGCTGGCTTATCGCTCCGCGGCATGACGGCATGGAGAACCGGACAGCGGGTACGCGACGCGCTTCCGCTTCCAATCTCGGTTCTGCTGATGTCAGCTATTGCCGCCCAATCCTTGTGGTGGCATTTTCGATATGGAGGTCCCCTGTGGAAGGGTCGCCGCGCGATCCCCTAGTTGGAGAAGAGCAGTTCAGGAGCATAACATCCCTTATCTGTCCGCCCCCTCTGAAGGGCAACGAGGCGCACGTCTGGACCTGGGAACTGACAGTAGAGCATTCAGTCCTCGCCTACCTGGAGAGCTTGCTTTCAAACAGCGATTGGCGCCGCGTCCGACGTCTTCGTTCCGGACAGGACGCCCGCCGTTTCGTCGTCTGTCGCGCCATGGTGCGTAAAATCCTTGGCCGCTATCTGAACCTGCCGGCGCAACAGATCTGCTTCTCCCACAACGATTTTGGAAAACCGTCTCTCAGGCCTGGCCCGCCGCTGGAACTGCAGTTCAACGTTTCCCATTCCTTCGAACTGGCCGCGCTGGCTGTTGGCGCCGGCCATCCACTGGGCATTGACATCGAGCGGCTGAGTACCTACCCCGCCGGCGCGCCGCTGGCAACTTCCTATTTGACCCCGCAGGAGATTGAACGTTTATCAAGCTCCGGAGAGACCGCGCGAAACAGAATACGCTTTCAGGCCTGGACCCGCCTTGAAGCAGTCGCCAAAGCTGAAGGTGTCGGCATTCGACAACTGCCGCGGGACCTAACATGTCCCGGGCCCGCCTCTCACCACGCCCAAACTTTCGACCCGCGCCAGTTTCCATCTGACGACAGATACCACGTCTCAGATCTCTCGATGCCCACCGGTTACGTAGGCGCATTAGCCGCACCGCCTGCAATAGGGAAGACCGTCATCCTTTCTGTATCCTAAACTCGCGCCTGGCTAACGCCCCTGTGGCCAGATTCCCGCGACCCGTCAGCAAGACGAAGTCTCCACCCGCCCTTTCTCCAGGCGCATTCCAGACCACGGTTGCCAGGAGAAGCGAGATACAGGGTTCAGCGCGAATTCCCAGTGGTAGCCTGAATTCCGCTCCCACAGCGGAATGCCCCCTTCCGACTGTGAAGTTAGCAGGGCAATCGCATCTAAATCTGTAGGCCGATTCAGTTGAAATTGTGGCCAGAAGAAAGCGAGAATAAGTGGAAATCACCCTGCGCTTACTGAATATCGACGGGAAGACGCCGCGGATCAGGCCCTCAGTCGGCGAGA
>JAJDZJ010000157.1 GCA_022824685.1 Caldilineaceae bacterium | reverse complement strand
AGTGTTCAACCAGTGATACGACCTTTCTATCCGCCATGAGTCCCCCCTTGTCTGGTGAAAGGACTCTCAATCGTATCAAATCGTCTCTATTCCGTCATCTTACCCATTTTTCAACCCAATTTAGATGCGATTGCCCTGGGGGCAGAGTATTGAAGTGAGAGAGCCTTTGAGAGGGTGGGCTTCTGAGAGGAGAGGAATCTGGCAGATCCCTCAGAAACTTGCTGCAAACTGTCGCTGGATAGCGGCCCCAGGCGAGCCTGCCAGCCAGCCAAACTTGCCGCAACGTAGCTGGACCAAGTCGTTTACCGTTCCTCCGTCATTTGACCAAGCCCTGGCGGTCCGTTTGCGCTCGCAAAAGGTGACCTTCCAAGCTGGTTACATACAAATCGCGCAGTTCCTCGCCCCCAAACGTGCAATTGGTCGGACTGTCGCAAGGCAGAGGATGCGTCTCGAGCACTCTGCCGTTTGGGGCGAAGACATAGATCATCCCCCCTGGGCCGCTCTGGCCCCACCCCGCTGTTGCGACAATGTTGCCCTCGCTGTCCAGGCACATTCCGTCAATGCCGCGATGGGGATAGAAGTTATGAAGTACCTTGCATGTCCCTGCTATCGGACCGCCTCCCTCCGAGCTGTCATTGCAAATCGGATAGGCGCGCAATTCCCGATGTTCCCCTTCACCATACTTGCTTTGGGCTACATACAAGACCTTTTCATCAGGTGAAAGGAGCAGTCCATTCGGCGCGGTCGTGTCAAATGTTACCCGCACGGGACGCCAGCTGCCGTCTTCCTCCCTTTCCAGTCGGTAAACCGACTCGTGGTCCAACTCCATATCATCCCGGAAGTCCCCGTAGCGGGGGTCGGTAAACCATATCCTTCCTGTTCCATCAATTGCCAGATCATTCGGACTGTTGAGACGGCGTCCTTCAAATTCTGCACAGACTTCAATCGTCTCCCCGCCGTCCAAGTACTTTACCATCCGCCTGCCGCCACCCTCGCATGCGTTGACTACGCCGTCAGCATCCATCATGAGACCGTTTGCCCCATTTGTTCCCTCTCGCCAGACGCTGAACTCGGCGGCGCAAGGATCGAATCGCATGATGCGACTGTTTGGGATATTCGTGAACAGGAGCGAATTGCCATCCCACAATGGCCCTTCAGTCAACCCGATGGGGTCCAACAGTATCTCAAACTGCCAAGTCATCCCTGCCCCCCTCTAGTATTCGAGCATGAATTCTGATCCACATTCAATAACGATTTGGCGGCTTCTCCTGAGAGCCTGGAAGGGATCCGTCAAACCGGGGTTGAGCTCAAGACTGATCGCGCCGGAGTAGCCTATCGCCATCAAGGCCTCAAATGTGCCGCGAAGTGTCTCCTTCGTCAGGACTCCATCAAGGAGGCCCCAATGCAGGTCTCCTTTTCCGTCGTTGTCATCAAGATGTACGTAAAAGAGTCTCTCGCCAGCATCCCTGAGAACAGCGGCCGGCTCCTCACCGCTGATCTGAACGTGACCGATGTCGAAGAGGAGGCCCAAATTCGGGTGGCCAATCGAATCGAGATAGCCTAACGTGGCAGCAGCAGTGGGGAGCGCGGTACCGGGAAAATGTTCGATGCAAACCCTTACATCATTCTCGGCAGCGAAATCCGCGATTCTCACGAGTGAGTCGGCGTATCCACGCAACGCGGACCGGCTGCCGTCGGGTCCCGGCACCATGTAGACGACATCTCCACCAAGAGCTGCACAATCTCGAACTGCCTGCTCTACGTGCGCCAGGGCTCTCCCACGCGTCTTTTTGTCGGAACTGTCAAGGGAGGCGCCTTTGGGTACGCCAAACGAGGCGGCAACCGAGGAAACACCTAGAGATTGCCTTTCCGCGAGGGTCTTCATTTCCTCCGGCGGGGCGAAATCCGGCCTGATGTCTATCCAGCGAAATCCCAGAGACCCCATGTCCGAAATGACATCCGCCGGAGATGCGGTCAGAGCCCAGACACAACAGGAGAGATACATTGCGCTAATACTCCACCTGCTCAGACTCCTCCGAAATCTGACCGTTCGCCTGGCCTGCTCCGTTCGCCAGAAGCGACTGCAGTTCCATCAGTTCGTCGCAGGTCAAAAGGCGGGGGAGTCTGTAGGAATGGCGTTTACTCCACTCCTCAATGGCCGGTGTCATATGAGCGATAGTCGAAAAGTCACCAGGGAATCGCAGCGGGTCGCCCCCTAACCAGCGACCGTGCCGTCCAGCTAGAGTCGTATTCCAGATTTTGGCAGGTATCACGTCCGGGGTGAGATTGCCGGTCGGCCATGCCTGAAAGAGAACAGGAATTTGAGGAGGAAAGTCAGGAATGATCTCTTGCAACAAGAGGTGACTTCGTGTGCATGTAGACGGCATCCACAGTGGAATCACAGGGCTGCGAAAGCCGATCACGGGATTCATTTGGGGACCACTCTCGATGAGAACCGCTCCAGGTTGAATGCGTAACAGATAGTAGAGCCACTGCCACGCATAGAACGCCATCCGGCTGATCTCGTCCACTGAGGAAAAATCAAGGCTGTTTATCGGCAATCCTTCATCGCCGGCATAGTCACGGACCGACCTTGCAAAACCTGAAATCGAGCCCCACTGGGCCTCCGGCTGATAGGTCCAATGCCGCGAGAGTCTCCACCCGCTGCGCTGCAAGCCTCCTTCTTCATGCAGCCAGTCGTCCAGCCACGGCGTGCCGCGAATGTACTCCTGATCCGTAAATCCGCCGTAGCCTCCAATCTGCAGCCTGTGCCGGGCACCAATCTCGTACTGGCTCCACTTGGCTGAACAGGTCAGGAGGAGAACCGACCCACCCGGCATCAGCCGTTCGCGAATGAACCTCTTGTACTGATCCGGAAGCGTTGCCAGCTTAAGATGTATGCTTACGCCCTTCCTTATGAGCTGCCGTGAGTGAATCGGATCAAAGACACTTACCGCCAACAGGTCTGGGTTGTGATTCAAAATCGGGGTAAGCAAGTCGACACTTCTCTGCTGATAGCCCGCAATGTCATCTGGCTTGCCCCGGGCGGAAAATGTAATCGGGAAGGAGTCCGCCAGTAGTGGGGCGCCGAGGCTGGCGCAAAGGTGCGCGGTTGCGCCGGAAGGCACGCCGACGACGATCGTATCGAATCTCCTGTCAGAATCAAGTCCGTCGTACTGACTTACGTTCCACTGGGCAAGGTCTGCGGTCGTCAGGTTAAAGGAAATGGATTTGCTGTGGGGCTTGTTCTCAGTCGCCCACACTGCCAGGCCCGCGCCCATACTACGGGGAAGACGGGAACTTAGCCGCAGAAGTGATAACTGTCGTCCCAGCTTTGCTCCGGCTGCCGGAAAGTGAAATCTGTTCTCTAAGGCGGCAGCGACAGAGGTCACTGCGCCAGTGGCAATGTCGAAACCGACAGGGTGGTAGTTCACGGGCAAGCTGGATTCCTGTGCCTGGCTACGTCGTTTCTACTCACACTGCAGTCCCGCCGTCTCCTGCCATTCCCCTCTTCAGCAGGCCAATCTCGGCGGAAAGTTTTGTCAGACAGTATAGCCGACGCGCTTAGGAGTCGCAATTCCAGATTACCGATATGTTCCGCGGACAGGAGAAACGGGGTCAAATGACCAGAAATGTATGCAATTGGAATCGGTTCCACGAAAAAATCCCGGCATCGCTCGAGATCCCGGTTTCATTGCGCGCCTGTGACGTTGACGAACCTGAGCTCGTGTGATAACCTTTCGGGCGCATTCCATCAAGTAGCCGACGACGAAGGGATCTTCAAGGCAAGACCATGACGAATAACGGGGACACACCGGTCAGAGTTCGGTTCGCGCCCAGCCCGACCGGTCAACTGCATTTGGGCGGCCTCCGCACCGCCCTGTTTGACTGGTTGTGGGCGCGTCGAACCGACGGCCAGTTCATATTGCGCATTGAGGACACCGACCGCAGGCGTTTCGACCCTGAAAGCCTTGAAAGCCTGATGCGGGGCCTTAAATGGTTGGGATTGGACTGGGACGAAGGGCCGGACATCGGGGGGCCGTTCGCGCCGTACGTGCAATCCGAAAGGCAGGAGATTTACCGCGAGAAGGCCCATAGCCTGATCGAGTTGGGGCATGCGTATCGATGCTTTTGCACGCCGGAGCAACTTGAGTCGATGCGCGACGAACAGAGACGCTCGGGCAAACCTACCGGATACGACAGGCGCTGCCGAAACTTGACCGAGGACGAGATTCAAGAGCGCATGGACAAAGGCCTCCCTTACGCCATCCGCTTCGCCGTCCCGCTTGAGGGGGTGACCGTTTTCAACGATCTCCTGAGAGGCGAAATCGCGGTCGAGAACCGAGATCTGCGAGATGAAATACTACTGAAGGCTGACGGCATGCCGACGTACCATCTGGCTGCAATGGTTGATGATCACCTGATGCAGATTACGCACGTATTGCGCGGCGAAGAGTGGCTGTCGACTGCGCCTATCCACAAGCGAATCGTTGACGCCTTTGGCTGGGACATGCCGGTCCTGGTTCATTTGCCAGTAATCCTTGACCCTAGCGGCAAAGGCAAAATGAGTAAACGCAAAAAGCAGGTGGCAGGGAAAGAATTCCTGGCGCTTGTGCACGAGTTTGAAAGCGCAGGGTACTTGCCCGACGCAATGTTCAACTTTCTCACGAACGTAGGCTGGAACTACGATCCCGATCAGGAGGTCTTTAGCCGAGAGGAGGCCATCGCAAAGTTTCAACTGAATGAGATAAATCCATCGGCGGCTGCGCTTCCCTATGAAAAGCTGGACTGGCTCAACGGTCTCTATATTCGTTCGTTGACGCCCGCCGCTCTCAAGGCAGCGCTGCTGCCATTTCTCAGTCGGCAGCTCGGCATGTCTTCTGCCGAATTGAACGCGGGAGGCAAGCTCGATATTTTGATCCCAGTAATCCAGGAACGAATCAAACGTCTTGACGAGGCCGCGAGCTGGCTGGATTGGGCCTTCCTGGACTCGGATCAGATGTGCTATGACAATCCAAAGCTGCTGATTGGTCGCAAACTTGACGCAGCCAAAAGCGCTGAACTGTTGCGCGCAGGCGCCCTCCTGCTGGGACGCGTCCAACCGTTTTCGGGTGACACAATTCAGGAAGAGTTCCGAGCCAAGGCAGAGGAATTTGGAGTAAAGGCGGGGAGCTTTTTCGGGCCAATCCGCGGCGCGATCAGTGGCAAAAAAGTCTCGCCCCCGTTATTTGAGAGTATCGAAGCGCTTGGCCGTGAGGAGGCAGTGCAGCGCATCGAACGGGCCGCCTCAATTCTGGAGGAACAGTTCGCAGAAGTCGAGACGTAACTGGCGAAAGAGCAACCTTAAGGCGCCAGAGGCGACGGTCTGGCAGGTCTGTTAAGGCTGCATGTACGCGAATGCGAGCCTGATTTGGTTTGGCGCGGTCAAATGTGCTAGAATTGTGCCGTTGCTTTCAGGTCGATGGGGGATAGTTTAATCGGCAAAACGCCTGACTCTGGATCAGGTGATCGGGGTTCAAATCCCTGTCCCCCAGCTCTACAAACTGCATACGGGCGCCAGGAACATGGTGCCCGCCATTCCTCCCTTCTAGCGCCGCTTTCGGTCGTTGCCGCAGGCACACCATATGCGGCGTATCTCTTTCTGGCGGGCCTCGCCACGTCCGGACTTCTTGCCGGGTCGCAAGCTTGTCGCGACCTGTCTCTCAGCCCTTCCCTCTCTAGCGATTTCGGCCATATTCCTCGTGGCTGCTAACCCAATCCAACGAACTGATCGCGGCGGCCAATGACAGCTCTCCCGCCAAGACCGTTCCTGCGACAATTTCGGCAAATTTGTAGACCTTGTCCTTGCCGCTGCAGCCCAGCAGCTCGAGGCACTCCTTCTGCGTTGCCAATCCAGTTCCGCCGCCGTAAGTAGCCACAATTAGCGATGGAATGGTGATAGAAATATAGAGATCCTTTTCATCTGTCAGTTCGACGTATATCAGTCCCGCTGAGGACTCGGCAACATTGGCTACGTCCTGTCCTGTGGCAATGAAGATGGCCGTGATCGCATTGGCCGAGTGGAGACCGTTGTTATTGACGCCAGCCAGAATCGAGCCGATATTCGCAACACTGTAGTGGTCGAATAGCTGCTCTGGTCTCACGCGCATGTTCTGAATCAGAACATCTCGTGGAACCGTTGCCTCAGCGGTAACGCGCTTGCCGCGCGTTCGCATGATATTCACCTGGGACGATTTCTTGTCCGTAGCAAAGTTTGACTCCAGGTAGAATCGCTTGATTTCCGGGCCGCTATAGTGGTCCAGAATCCAGGAGCAGGCGGCAAACGTAGCCCGCCCTACCATGTTCTGTCCGGCGGCGTCACCGGTTCGAAAATTAAAGCGCAGGAACGCAAATTTATTGGACTGATAGGGATCGATGTTATCCAGCCTGGCCACGCTGGAGGTGGCTTCCGCCTCCTCTCTGATGGGAGTCATGTTTTCGCCTACCCACTCAATGAAGTCGCGGGCGCCGCGGGCATCATCAAATACAAAAACCGGGGCCCTCTGCATTCCATCGGCCACGACTGTGCATTTGACGCCGCCGGACAAGTTAAGCAACTTCATGCCCCTGTTGTAGGAAGCAACGAGCGTTCCCTCGGTTGTCGCCAGCGGAATCAAAAAGTCCCCCTCTGCGTGCTCGCCGCAGATCGTGATCGGTCCGGCAAATCCCAGCGGAATCTGCGCCACACCGGTGAAATTCTCGACGTTGCCTTGCGTAATCTGGGGATCGAACGAATACTTGGAAATGTGCTCCAGCGTCTGGCCCGTGTACTCGGCCACAAACTTCTGACGGTCCCGAATGGCGGCTTCGCCGTAGTCGTCATCACGGTCGCGGGGGATTCGGGCCGCCTCAACTCTTTCCGCAATGGCGTCATCGACAGTGAACTGAATACGCCCAAATGGCGAAGTCTGCACACCAATCCGAATCTCGTGATGTCCGTTATCCAGAGAAGGGATCCCCGCAGTGATAATCACTTCTTTGCGCAAGGGGAATTCGACCGGCGCTCCGCTGTTTACCTGTTCAGGTGAAAGTACTTTCCCTTCGCCAAAGTCGAGAGTTATGCTTTCGTTGGCAACTGCTTGGCCGTCGATGCTAATGCCGTGAAATCCCGTCAACGTGGCGTCGCTCAGCCGATTCTTGAGCGAGAACTGTACGCCGTCGCCGGTATTCTGTAGGCTGGCGTAGGTATAGAGACGCTTGAGCAGCATTGATGGAATCAGAGCCATGAGACCTCCACAATAGTGTATGAAGTTGGAGATTGTATCCGAAAGAGAAGGAAGTAGCTGGGGCTGATGCAGAATTGCCGACGGTTCCGATTGGGGATCTCGCGTCTGGGCGCTGATACATCTCTGACAATTCTACAAAGTGACAATGTCTTGGCCGATGTCTGTTCGCCAGACCGCGTTATCAAACTGAATCTGGTCAACCAACCGGTAGGCTTCATCTACAGCAGTCCTGAAGTTGCATCCAGAAGCCGAGACCGAAAGCACACGGCCGCCGTCGGAAAGCACAGTTGGCCCTGACTTCCCTTGGCCTTGAACGTCATGGGCTTCCAAACGAGTCCCGGCGTGAAAGACGAAGCCGCCGCAGTCGTCAACCGTATCGTCCGGAAGACCTGTGATGACCTTGCCAATATCATACGAGTCTGGATAGCCCCCTGAAGCCATGACGACGGTCACGGCGAAACTGTCGGCCCAGACCGGGTCCTGCCCAGCCAGCTGACCGTGGCAACAGGCCAACATCAGTTCCGCCAAGTCGGTCTGCAGCAAAGGTAAAATGACCTGTGCCTCGGGGTCGCCGAATCGACAGTTAAACTCCAAGACTTTGGGGCCCCGTTCAGTGAGCATGAGGCCAGCGTAAAGGATGCCCTTGTATAGGTTCCCCTCAGAGGCCATGCCGGCCATCGTTGGAAGAACTATCTCACGCTCGACAGTCTCCAGCAGAGCATCCGTCGCAAGCGGCGAAGGGGCAAAGGCCCCCATGCCTCCAGTGTTCGGGCCCCGGTCGCCTTCCAGCAGCCGTTTATGGTCCTGCGCGGCCGGAACGATACTGAAATCCTGGCCGTCGCAAAAGGCAAGAACCGACAGTTCTGGCCCTTGTAGCCGTTCTTCCACAAGCGCAGTCGAGCCCGCGTCGCCGAATTGGCGATCGACCATGATCGTTCGCAGCTGTTCGATTGCCTCGTCCTTACTTGACGGCAGAAGCACGCCCTTGCCAGCCGCCAACCCACTGGCCTTCAGAACAGGTAGATCGGACAGTCCCTGGACGAAGTCGGCAGCCTCTTCGAAATCGGTGTACGCCCGGGCCCAACCGGTGGGAATCCCATGCCGGCCCATGAATTCTTTGGCGAATGCCTTAGAGCCTTCGAGTTTGGCAGCGGCCTTGCTCGGCCCGAAAATCGTCAGATTCTCATCCTCAAAAAGGTCGACGATGCCTGCAACCAAAGGTACCTCGGGCCCAACCACAGTCATTTCGATGTCCCGGTCAACTGCAAAATGGCGCAGCCCTTCCAAATCATCGACCGCTATGGGGACGTTTGCGCAGATGGGAATGGCGGCCGTGCCCCCGTTCCCCGGCGCCGCGTAGATTCGCCTGACATGGCGCGATTGCGCCAACTTCCAAGCCAGCGCGTGCTCCCTCGCGCCGGACCCAACCAGCAAGATTTTCATTTTCCTGTCTGACAAGGGGGCTCAAATGTATTGATTAGCCGAAGAACGAGACCACACGCTCTGGATGTGCATCGGTTTGGTGGGCTGGAGAGCCGGAATTGAACGCACGACTTCAATGAAGCTGGTTACATAGGTGGTCGTTTCCGCCTCCCCCTACCTCAGTTTCCCAAAGCGCCGGCAAATCTCTCCTTCTCTTTGAGTTCCAATTCCAACTCCAGCATTGGTGTCTCGAAGGGATAGCCGCCGGTGAAACAGGCATTGCAATAGCCGTCCTCCGCCCGCAGCGTACTCATCATTCCTTCAACACTGAGATAGGACAGTGAGTCCACACCAATGTAGACCTCGATCTCGTTCAGTTTTTTGTTGGCTGCGATCAGTTCCGACTGGCTCGCCATATCCACGCCCATAAAGCATGGAAACCGGATTGGAGGGCAGGCAACGCGCATATGCACCTCGGCCGCGCCCGCATCGCGCAGGAGTTGGACGAGAGGGCCGCTTGTATTGCCACGTACGATCGAGTCGTCAACCAGCACGACGCGCTCGCCTTGAAGATTGTCTGGAAGGGGGTTAAATTTCATCGCCACCCCGACCTTGCGTTGTCTGTCAGTGGGTTGAATGAAGGTTCGCCCGATATACCGGCTCTTGATCAGCCCTTCGCTATAGACGATTCCGCTCTCTTGTGCGTAGCCAATGGCGTGAGGGGTCCCGCTGTCGGGCACCGGCACAACGATATCTGCCTCAGCAGGCGCCTCGCGGGCCAGCTGCCGGCCCAGCGCCTGGCGAACCCTATGAACGAGCCGGCCCCCCAGAATACTGTCGGGTCTGGCAAAGTAAATCTGCTCGAAAGTGCAAAACGCTGCCTTCTCCGCGGGCACGCCCTGCACGATTTCATAGCCGTCCTGATCGATGCGGACCACCTCGCCCGGACTGATCTCTTGAATGGCGCGGCCGCCTATGGTAGCGAAGGCGCAACTCTCCGACGCGATGGCAAGACCATTATCAAACTCGCCCAGCACCAACGGCCGCAATCCCCACGGGTCCCTTACTCCGTAGATGGCGTCTCGCGTAAGGATTGTCAGCGAGTACGCTCCCTCGGCAATCGTCATCATCTGACGAATTCGCTGCAGCCAAGTGCCGCGGGCGCCCGCAAGTATATGTATGATCAGTTCGCTGTCAGTGGAAGTGGATAGCCCTACACCCCTTTCCAGCAGTTCGCGGCGGAGCTGGGGAGCGTTGACCAGATTGCCATTGTGGCTGATCGCGAGCGGGCCGTCGAGCGTCTCCAGAATGTAGGGCTGCGTGTTGTTCAGGCGGGGCGACCCGGTTGTGGAATAACGTGTATGTCCAATGCCCAAATGACCTTGTAGATGGACCAGGTTGTCCTCGTTGAAAACCTGTGAAACGAGACCCAACCCTTTGTGGATATGAGCGGTTTTTCCGTCGCAAGTAGCGATACCTGCCGCCTCCTGACCTCGATGCTGCAAAGCGTAGATAGCAAAGTAGGCCAGGCGAGCGATATCCATTCCTGGGGCGCTAATGCCGAAAACGCCGCATGCTTCGCGGGGTGAGTCGAACGGAGGCATATCTGCTTCTCCTTGAAGACAGCGGGTTTACACGTTGGCAGCCCGCACTCAACGACTTTGCCCAAGCACTTTAGCAGTCACTTCGCAATCGGTTACTCAACTGCGCTGCAGGGCCGAACGCGCTGCAAGACCCGCCTCCAGGGCGGCGGCAGCCGTTGCTGCCGTCACTGTAATGTGCCCCATCTTGCGGCCCGGTCGAGCTTTGCCTTTCCCGTACAAGTGCAACTTTGCGTCTGCGAAGGAAAGCAACTCTTTCCAGTCGGGTTCTCCTCGAAGCCAAAGTTCCCCCAATAGGTTGACCATGGCTGCCGACCGCAGCTGCTCGGTCGACCCGACTCTCAGTCCGCAAACTGTTCGCAATTGCTGCTCAAACTGGCTAGTCACCGCCCCTTCGATGGTCCAGTGTCCAGAGTTATGGGGACGAGGCGCAATCTCATTGATCAACAAGCGGCCGCCTTTCCCGCCCTCCCGCATGCTGGACAGGAGAAAGAACTCGATGCAGACAACGCCTATCAGCCCGAGGAACTCGCACAGTTGACGGGCCAGGCTCTCTGCTTCGGCGCATACCTCTGGTTGAACCTCGGCCGGCGCAACTGTAAAATCCAAAATGTGATTGACGTGGCGATTCTCTACCAGCGGATAGGCAGCGAAGTCGCCTGCCTCCCCTCGGGCAACGACCAGGGAGAGCTCCTTTTCGAAGTTGACTTCAGCCTCCAGCACGCATGGCTGTCCACCCAGAGCATCCCAGGCGCCCTCCAGGCCGCGGTCATCTGCAATACGGCTTTGGCCTTTACCATCATAACCGAAAGCAGCGGTTTTGAGAATGGCTGGCAAGCCAACGCACTGGACTGCCTCCCGCAGGTCTGAAAGACTTGAAACCCCACGGTATGTCGTCGTGGGCAGACCTGCCTTGCTGAGCATCGACTTCTCGCGCAGCCTGTTCTGGGCCGCATACAGGATCGCGCCGGCAGGTCGAACAATTGCCCCCTCCCCCTCCCCTATCTCTGCCGCCATTGAAGGAACATTTTCAAATTCGAATGTTAAGGCATCAACGCTCCTGGCAAACGCCCGAACGGAAGCGGGATCGTCGTAGGCCCCTGTGAACTCGCGGTCCGCGATCTGGCCTGTGGGGCTGTTTCTCTCGGGGGAATACGTGTGAATGCTGTATCCCATCCTACGCGCCTCCATTGCCAGCATCCGACCCAACTGGCCGCTGCCGAAAACACCAATCGTAGAACCTGGCGCTAGTGAACGGGGTCGCTCGCGCTCTAACATCTCAATCCTCTTCGACGAGTCGTGCCGACAGAACCTGCTGGGCGCGCGCCTCCCTATACCTTTGCAGCCTCAGGCGTAGCTCGGGCCGCGTCAACCCAAGAATGGAAACTGCCAGCAAGGCGGCGTTGATGGCGCCAGCTTTGCCAATCGCCATGGTGGCCACAGGCACGCCGGCTGGCATCTGCACGATTGACAGGAGTGAATCCATTCCTCTGAGAGCTTGGCTCTGAACTGGCACACCGATAACCGGCAGGAGTGTGTGCCCCGCGACCATGCCGGGGAGATGTGCCGCGCCTCCCGCCCCGGCAATGATTGCCTCCAACCCGCGGGCAGACGCGCCGGCGGCATACTCGCTCATCCATTCGGGTGTTCGATGCGCCGAAACGACTCGGCGTTCATGGGGTATGTCAAATTCAGTCAGTGTCTCGGCCGCGAAACGCATGCATTGATCCCAATCTGAAACACTGCCCATAATGACGCCCACTATCGGGGTGCTCTCTAAGGCACTCACGCTGTCAGGCTCCCCCCACCGCCACACACCTCATCCCTCAATGTAGGACTTTAGTTTTCGAGTCACTCTTGCAGCTACAGGCGCCTCCCCCGGCTCAAAATCTTGACCCGTAAGGAGTTCATAGCTTCGAATATAGCGCTGACTGGCCTGCCGAGCCAGTTCGTCTTCCAGCGGAGGCGGGGGCCCGTCGCCAATGTAACCCCGCGCAGCGTAAGCCAAGCGGACAAACTCCTTGTCGAAGTTTTCCGGCTCTAAGTCGCACTGGCCACCGCCGCCTTCCTTGCGCTTGGCGTGCGCCTCCTCATAGCTTGCCGCCGTCCAGAATCGGCTGGAATCAGGCGTGTGTATTTCGTCGATCAGCATTAGTGACCCATCGTCAGACAGGCCGAACTCGTACTTTGTGTCCACCAGGAGCAGACCGCCCCGCGCCGCGATCTCCTGCCCGCGTGAGAAGAGTGAATGCGCCGCGGCGCAGACGTCACGCCACAGATCGGCCTCGACCAGTCCCTTCGCAACAATTTCACTGCTCGAAACGGGTTCGTCATGGCCGCCTTTCTCGGCCTTGGTCGTCGGTGTGATCACCGGCTGCGGCAACGGATCGTTCTTTCGCATCCCGTCGGGAAACGCCAGCCCGTAGATTGTGCGTTCCCCCTGGTTGTAGCGGTGCCAGAGGCTCGTTTTCGTAACCCCTGAAATAAATCCTCGAACGACCACCTCTACTGGAAGGGGGCGGCATATGCGGCCAACCGTAACATTGGGATCCGGGGATTCGAGAAAGTGGTTGGGTACAATATCCTTCGTCTGTTCAAACCAGAAGGCGGAAAGTTGATTCAACACCTGTCCCTTGTAGGGAACCAGACCAAGGATGTGATCAAAGGCAGACAGGCGATCAGTTGCAATGAGAACGAGCCGATCCTCGCGCTCGTAAATGTCGCGGACCTTACCGCTCCTTTTGGGCCCGAGGAATTCCAGGTCAACCCCGGCGAAGGCGCCATTCATTGCAGAGCCCACTGTGTCCACCTCCTTTTGCACGTAGAGCAAGCTTCTTGCGCCACTTTTGCGTCAACTTGATGCTCTCGAAACGATGGCCCGAAAAAGGGACAGTCCAAGCCGGCCGCTCCCGCCAAGGGGGTTCTGAATCGACTCAATGTGGTCCTCCGGGTGGGGCATGAGGCCGATTACGTTACCAGCCGGATTACAGATTCCCGCGATGTCAGCAACTGATCCATTGGGGTTGATTGGGTAGCGGCCGCCGGCGCGTTCGCCTCTGGCGTCGACATACCGAAACGCAACAAGATTGTCCTTTTCCAACTGCTTGAGTGTCCTGTCGTCAGAAACCTGGAAGTTGCCCTCCCCATGGGCGACCGGACAGAATGCCAGCTCTTCTAACTGGATCAGGCAGTCGGCCTTTGTCTCTGGCTCCACCGCCAAATGCACCCATCTGCACTCGAATTTACTCCGCGCATTGTATGTCAGTGTCACTTCACGATTTCCTTTTGACGGCCCCTGCTTTGCCCTGGCGGCTCTCTCTTTACCGTACCCCGGGAGAAGGCCCGCTCTTACCAGCGTTTGAAACCCGTTGCAGATTCCTAGGACTGGCTTGCCGGATTCAATGAATTCTGCCAGCTCTGCATGAAAGAACACCTGCAAATCCAGGGCCTGCCGCACGCCGGCTCCAAGGGCATCGCCGTAGGAAAACCCGCCCGGCAGGACCAGCATGCCGAACTCAGAAAAGCGAAATGTACCCGCCCGCAGTTGATTTATGTGCACGATTCTCGGCGAGCCGCCGGCCATCTCACATGCACGAGCCGCCTCGGCATCCCGGTTTGTACCTGTGGCATGGAGGATTAGGACTGGCAGACTCATCTGCGCCCAGGCCGAGAAAAACGCTGATCGGTTGACATGTCAGTTGGAAGCGTCATCCTTTGAATCGCCCTTCCAGGCGGTCGCGATCTCACTCAGAGTAAGTTTGAAGAGTCGTTCCTGACCCTTGGTAAAGATAACCTGCTCGGACGGCAGCACTTCGCCTATACGCGCGTAGGGTACTGCCGACACGCACGCCTCGAACTGTGCCGCGTCGCCAGGCCCTACTTCCACTAAGTGTCGACCATTGGTCTCACAAAACAGTTGGACATAGGAAGGTGCAAACTTATCTCCGCGAATGGCCGGAAGGTCAACAGTCGCTCCGAGGCGCCCCCCGAAACACATTTCGGCTAGAGCGACTGCCAGGCCGCCCTCGCTGAGATCGTGGCAACTCTGAATCAGCCCCGATAACATGGCGGTGTGGAGCGCGCGATAACGCGCCAGCGGCTCATCTGGCATCACGGGCGCTTCACCGCCTTCCCATCCCAACAGAAGGCTGAGAAGCGAACCTCCAAGTTCCCCGCACGTCTCCCCAAGCAGGTAGATGTGATTCCCCGGTCGCTTGAAATTGGAAGTGCAGACACGGCGCATGTCAGGAACGATGCCAATCGCCGAAATCAGCAGGGTCCCAGGAATTGGCTGCCCGTCAAATTCGTTGTACAGGCTATCCTTGCCGGAGATAAAGGGCGCATTGTAGGCGACGGCAGCGTCGTAGCATCCCTGACAGGTCCGCACGAGCGCGCCCAGGCGATCCGGTATCGTGGGATTGCCCCAGCAGAAGTTGTCGAGAAGCGCAATCCGATCGGGGTCCGCGCCAACCGCGACGGCATTGCGAAATGCTTCATCTACAGCGCTTACCGCCATGGAATAGCTGTCCCGTTTGCCCAAGAGCGGGTTTATCCCCACGCTGAGGGAGAAGGCTCGTCCACTGTCCCATGTGCCAAGCGGCTTCAGAACAGCGGCGTCAGCAGGTCCATCCATATGAGGCCCTACGAATGGACGAACGAGGGTACCCCCGCGCACTTCGTGATCGTAAGTGCGGACGATCCTCTCTTTGCTCGCCACCGAAGGGTGGCTCAACATCTGCAGGAGAACCGCTCTTTCGCTCAACGACGTTCCACCATGTTCCTTCTCAGTCGGTTGTGACTTCCTGTCCGCCCTGCCTTCATGGTATTGGGCCTCACGATGCGGTAGCGGCAATCCCTCATGCAGGAATTTCATCGGCAACTCGGCGACGGGGCGGCCATCGTATCGGACCCGCAGCCAGCCGTCACCGCTGAAGCGGCCCAAGTCGCGCATCTCGACCTCCCAAAGATCGGCCAGCGCCTGCAGCCGCTCAAGATTGGCCGGCGGGACGGCCAGCACCATTCGCTCCTGCGCCTCCGAAAGCCAGATCTCCCAAGGAGTCAGACCGGGATACTTCAGGGGAACGTCCATCAGCTCGACATCCGCGCCCAGCTCTTCCCCCATCTCGCCCACAGCCGATGAAAGGCCACCCGCGCCGCAGTCGGTAATCGCGCTATAGAGTCGGGCGTCTCTTGCATTTTCCACCAATTCGATCAAGCCCTTCTCGGTGATTGGATCGCCGATCTGCACTGCGCTGCCAGACTCCATATGGGTGGCCTGCGTCAACTCGGCTGAGGAAAACGTTGCCCCGTGTATGCCATCGCGGCCGGTTCGGCCTCCCAGCACAACGACGCGGTCCCCTTTCTGCGGCACGGTTGGATGGGACCCCTTTGGCAGCAGACCTACCGCGCCGCAAAAGACCAGTGGATTGCCCAAATACCCGCCGTCGTAGATGACTGCCCCATTGACGGTTGGGAGACCAAGTTTGTTCCCATAGTCCCCAATGCCAGCGACGACGCCGTCCTCCACGCGGGCAGGGTGCAGTACCCCGGCAGGCAACGCCTCCTGCGGGAAGTTCTGAGGGCCAAAACAGAGCACGTCCGTGCAGGCGATGGGACGGGCGGAAACGGCGATTATGTCACGCACAACGCCGCCGATGCCCGTGTTCGCGCCGCCAAATGGCTCAAGAGCGGACGGGTGATTGTGCGTCTCGACTTTGAATGCCAGATCATATTTGTCGTCATACTCGATGATACCGGCATCGTCAACAAAGGCCGACTTTACCCAGGAGCGCTTTACCTTTTCGGTCGCAGCCTGGATATAGGTATGGAGCAGGCCCTGAATCTCCTCAGTCGGATAGGAGCGCCCATCGGGTCCATAGCGTGTAAACTCTATCCTGGCCTTGAATGTCTTGTGGACGCAGTGTTCACTCCAGGTCTGGGCCAAAGTTTCCAACTCGACATCGGTTGGCGCGCGGCCAATCTCTTCAAAGTAGCTCTGGATCTCCTTCATTTCCCGAACGTCGAGCGAAAGCATACGTTCATTGCTGCATTGACTCAGGGCCGCTTCATCCAGGCCGGCCAGGGGGATCTGTTCGACGTAGTTGCGGGCGTCGCTGCTGCGGCCAAACGGCGGCTCTATGGGACCCAGACTGTAGCTCTCAACTGTTTCATTGCACAGGAGCCCTCGAGCCAGCCGGCGCAATTCGGACTCGGAAAGAACCCCGGAAAGGCGGAACTGCGTTGCCGTCGCAGCTTGCAGGCCGGGTATCCCCAACTCGGCAGCGCCTTGTTCCAATACTCTTGCAGCGACGTCAGTGACACCAGGGCGAAGCGCAACCTCAATGACGTGCTCGCCCGTCGCTGTATCAGGCTGGCTGACGGTATCGGAAGGCCCGTTCTCAAGTTGTGAGGAGATTAGTACAGTCTCCATCACCGGATCGACGAGAAGCGCAGCGCAGAGCCTTTCGATCTGTTCCGGGTACAGCGCTGAGCGATTGTGGTCGGTGAGAAAATACAGACGGGACTTCCTGCAAGACTGCAGCTTATCCACGCCGAGCCGATGCGCGGCGGCTACAATCCGGGGATCGCCGGTCCGGTCCTTGGCGGCGACTTCGATGCGAAAAACTGTCACAGGAGTCCTCTAAATCAAAAAGGCCCGATGTCAAATCGTGGTAAACCACATTGAGACACGGGGCTTTTTGAAAGCGCAACTGTTTGGTGGGCCGGCAGTGATGGCCGGCTATCTTGTACCCCCAAGGGGATTCGAACCCCTGTTGCAGGCTTGAAAGGCCTGAGTCCTGGTCCTCTAGACGATGGGGGCGTGCTGGAGGCTGGCACAATGAAAAGTCTATCAGATCGGGCGGCCAGCGGTCAAATCTGACGGCATTGAAGATCGACTCGAATGGGCCCGCTTCAAACCGGCCGTCTCTTTCCGCCAGCTCCACATCTACTTGAAACTCCCCTCGCGCTTCATCCGCTTTGGCCGCCGCGAAGCCTGATCTGCCAGAGTTCGACCACGAGCTCTGAAGGGTAGCCGCTCGGGTCAAAGTCGTCGGTCTCCCACGCATCGCATCCGGCCCTTGCGAACAGTTCCTCAATCGTCCGAGAAGAGTGATGCTGTGCTTCGCCGACAGTATTGTAGAGATAAACGGCGGACGGGAGAATGACTGGATGGCCCATTTCATATAGACCGTAGGCGGCGCAGCCTCTTCCAAGCAGGCGCAGAAACTCCTCCTCCTCCTGGTCAATTTGGTTGCCGACGTAATTCATCTTCACGTCGAAGCGGAAAGCGAAATGGCTGCGCAGGTAACCCTGGTCGAAAAGAAACGCCCCGATTCCGTCGAGTGCGGACCTCAGGCAGCCCAAGTCGGCCTCACTCTGCAAGGTCCTGGGTATGTCCAACTCAAGAAGGTCGACCAGGCTCGAAAAGAAGCGCGCGCCCACAGCTACGGCAAACTTCCGCCTCTCTGCGCCCAAAGCGCCTCCACTGTACTTTGAGGCCAGCAGGTCATAGGCGGATCGGTAGAACCCATAGGAGAGCGCGTCAAACTCGCCGGACTGGATGGGGGCCAAGTCGCCAGTCGCCGAGAATGCGCTGGCGAGATCCGGTCGGGCTTCCCGATGATAAACGACAGAGACGTACTCTTCGACAATGTCCTGGACCGCGTCTACACCCATGGTCGATCCGCTCAGAGAAGTCCACTGCGCCAGAATTGCCTCTGACATCATCGAAAGAAATTGGTTGCCTAACGGCCACCATTCCTGGTAATCATCGTATGGATGCTGGGATACGACAGACAAGAGTGTGAGCGACATTGTTTTCTCCCCCACTGCAATCTTTCCAATTGCCGGATTCAACAGACTTTGTAATATCATATTGACAAACACACTCTTCCCAATCTGGGAAAATTCTGTATGACCGAGAAAGGGAGAATTCTAATGAAGCGGCTACTTGTACTGTGGTTGATTACGGCCCTGGCTATCTCCGGCTGCGTGGCGCCTGTCGTGCAGCCGAACGCTTCAGGTAGCGCCGACGGCGAAGGCGACTCCGATTCCGGCGACCTGCTCGCCCACATCATGTCGCGTGGATCGATCCGCATCTCTACCGATCCCAACTATGCGCCACAGAGCTTTCTGGACGAAAGCGGCGCCTTCAAGGGTTTCGATGTGGACGTTGCTCATGAAATTGCCAGCCGCCTCGGCGTCGAGGTGGAGTTCGTAACGCCGGACTGGGACCTGATCACAGCTGGAAACTGGGGCGACCAGTGGGACATGAGCGTCGGGTCGATGACGGTCACGACAGCGCGGCAGGAGGTTCTCGACTTTGCATCTCCCCCTTATTACTATACACCAGCTCAGTTCGCGGCTACAGTTGAATCCGGGATCGATACGCTGGACGATCTGAATGGACAGGCCATCTGTGTTGGCGTCTCTACCACATATGAAAGTTGGCTGATGGGCGATATGGAAAGTCTGGGGCTGTCTGCCGCCAGCTTCTATGTTGACGGCCCGCCAGCCAATGTTTCGATCATACCGCTTACCGTGGACAACGACTGTGTGCAACAGCTGCAAGCCGGACGGCAGGAGTTTCAGGCGTTTCTCACCTCGAATACTGTGGTGGAAGCCGCTTTGGCCGAAGGCGTCGCCATTCATAAGGTAGGCAAGCCTGTGTTTTCGGAGAACCTTGCCGTAGCCTTTGACAGGAATGCTTCCCTGGACATAACCAGTTTGGTCGACAAGGTTAGTGAGATTATTGCCGAAATGCACGTTGACGGGACACTTAGCGGCCTGTCGAAGGAATGGTTTGGCGAGGATCTTACAACAGACCCGACCAAATAGATGCAGGCAAGGCAAGAGCGACCAGCCGGCCGACTGACGGTGGCTTCGCGATGCGCTGCGGCGAGCGCAGAAGTTCGCCGCGGGAATCTTGATGACCTCAGCGCCTACTGAAGAGAGATTCGCCGAACAGGCAGATCAGATTTTCGCGTCCCAGAGGCGCGATGCCCGCAGATTCACGATGGGCGTCCGCCTATCCTATGCGATCCTGCTACTCGCTCTGGCCTACGCGTTCAGCGGGTCCAGCCTCTCTCTCGCCGGCATCCAGTTCAACACGATTTCGCTGGACTGGACCTTTATTCGCAGCCACTGGTTCTTTATCTTCAACGGCGTTTGGCTGACGATTCTACTCTCTGTCCTTTCAATTGCGCTTGCAACAGTGCTTTCACTTCTGGGCGCGCTGGGGCGGCTGTCACGGTCTGCCCCTGCTTATGCCTTGGCGACCTTCTATATTTCGCTCATCAGGGGCACGCCTCTGCTCCTGCAGGTGGTCTTCTTCTTCCTCGCTCTCCCACAACTGGGCATTCGTCTGTCGGGCATTTCGGCGGGCGTTCTGGCATTGGGATTGAACTACGGCGCCTACATGACTGAGATTATGAGGGCAGGCATTCAGTCGGTCGACGCTGGGCAGCGCGAAGCTGCCAAGGCAATGGGTATGACCCAGACGCAGATTATGCGCTTCATCGTGTTGCCCCAGGCCCTGCGGCTGGTCATCCCGCCTATCGGCAATCAGTTCATCGCCATGTTGAAGGATACCTCGCTGATCTCGGTCACCGGATTTGTTTGGGAGCTTTTGTGGAGGGCACAGAAGCAAGGACGGGCGAACTTTCGCAGCCTCGAGGCACTATTGATCGCAGCAATATTCTACTGGATCATCACGATTATTTTTTCGGCCTTTCAGGCACAGCTTGAGTCACGGCTGTCACGGGGCTATCGATCGGCTCTCTGACCGAGGAAGTTGGCCGCCTCTCAATCAGGCCCGCATCACAGTACGTTCGGGACCACATTCACTTCGCGGTCAACGCCGGCAGCGCATTTGCCGCTTTCTATTGTCGAGGAGGATTAGAGTTTATGACACACCGTTTCAGCATCTGTTCCTACAGCTTTCGACGTTCGTTTGAGAGCGGCGCCATGGACTACAGGGGCTATGTTGCGTTCCACAGTCAGCACGGATTCTCACAATTGGACCCGTGGATGAAGCACATAGAGCCGGCCTTGAGCAGCCGGGGCTGGCTGGTAGACGCAACGCGGATGGCCGAGGACGCGGGTCTTCCCTACGGTTGCATCGCCGTTGACGGAGGTCACATTTACGAGAGTTCCTCGGCCGAACGTGCAAAGCGCCGTGATATGGCCTATCGTTGGTTGGACGTCGCTGAGGCCCTCGGCGCGTCGCAGGTGCGCATCGATAGCGGGGGTCCGGAAGAGTTGACAGACGAGATTTTCGACGTGATCGTTGATGGATACAATGATCTCATTCCGAGGGCCCAAGCCGCGGGCCTGGAGGTTCTGGTGGAGAATCACTGGGGTCCAACCAAGTATCCCGACAACACTGTGCGGCTGCTTAACGAAGTCGAAGGGCTTGGCCTTCTGTTTGACACAAACAACTGGGCCGAAGGGACCCAAGAAACTGCGTGGGAACGATGCGCCAAATACGCCCGACTTACCCATTTCAAGACCTTTTCTTTTGACCACCAAGGCAATGATCCCACGGTCGACCTGCACAAGGCGTTCAGAATTCTTCGTGAGAGCGGATATGACGGCGTATGGGGAATCGAATCAGTGCCTGTTGATGGTGACGAGATTGGAGCGGCAATCAAGACGAGAGACCTGATCAGTCGCGCCCTTGATGGGCAATAGACTGACTTCAACGAGCGCCAAGGCTCCCGCATCCATGACATGTATCTTGAAATCCAGAATTCGACAACATTCAACATAAGTCAAAGAGTGTCAGACGATGAATGAAAAGAAGACCAAAATCGGCATTATCGGCGTCGGTCAGATAGGAAAAGGCCACGTTCGGACATACATGAGCATGCCGCACGTGGAGATTGCGGGAATTGCGGACATAAACGAGGCAGAAGCCCAGAGAGTAGCCGCTGAAAACGGCATCGACAGCGTGTACACCGATTTCCGGGAGCTGCTGGCACGAGACGACATCGTCGCTGTTGACGTATGCCTGCACAATAACTTTCACATGGCAGCGACTGTGGCGGCCCTCAAGGCGGGCAAGCACGTGTTTTGCGAGAAGCCAATGGCCGGCGCCTACATCGACGCCGAAAAGATGCTAACGACGGCTCGGGAATGCGGTCGGATGCTCAGCATCCAGAACCGCGAGTACTTCATCAATGAGGCGAAAGCTGTCAAGGCGCTCATCGACGGCGGTCACTTGGGCAAGCTGTACCATGCGCGCTCAACCGGGTACAGGAGGCGAGGCCGCCCATTCGTAGACGGCTACGGCTCCCCCCTGTTTGTAAACAAGGAGACCGCCAGCGGCGGCGCGCTCTATGACATGGGCGTATATCACATCTCGACCGTGCTCTATTTGCTAGGCAATCCGGACGTGTTGCGCATATCAGGGAAGACCTATCAGGAAATCGAGATGGATAGCGCCCGGAAAGAGCGCAGCAACTATAATGTCGAAGAGTTAGGTCTGGGTTTTGTCCGTCTTGCGGACAACATCACGTTGGACATAATCGAGGCTTGGGCGATCCATTTGGACGCCTTCGAAGGCTCCTATGTCGTGGGGGCCGAAGGCGGCGTGCGGCTCGATCCATTCGGCTACTTCCACAGCGCCGGCGACCTGGACTTGAACTCAACCGCGAATCTGCAAATGTTCGACTTCCGCCTGCACAATGTGCGCGAACTCGGCGACGTTTACGACGGTACGCAGCAACACTGGACCGCCGCAGTGGAGGGCAGAGTCGAACTGCTGCCCACAGCGGAGATTGCGCTCAACTGTATGCTGATTTCGGAGGGAATCTACCTGTCCAATCAGCTGGGACGGGAAGTCAGCGCTGACGAAGTACGCGCTGCTTCAGTTTCAACCGCCGTAGCGATCTAATGGCGACAAAGGACGCGTCTGCCTTCCGTCCTTGCCTGACGTTAGCCTGGCGCAGACCCGCCCGGCTCCGACTCGCCTTGACGCTATATAGAGAGCCGGGCGCGCGCAGGTCGCGACCTGCGCAGTCTCATATGGCCTGGCAGCGAATGAGCCGAGCGACTTCATGGCGGTCGTTGGTTATGGTCTGGGCCTCGCCTGGGGGTATGAATGCGCCATCGTGACGGCCTGCCCGGAACGTATCGCCGCCGGATGTGATCGTTACTTCTCCTGCCCAGACAAACCAGACCGCTTCCCGGTCCTGAGACGCCTGCGCCTCAACCTTGCCGCCTTGATCCAGTTCAAAGTATTCGAGTCGCATTTCGGGTGTACCTGTGGCCGGGTTAGCCGGCTGCCATGCCTGCGCCGCGGCCTGTTCGGCTTGCTCCCCAGACGCAAGTTCGTCAATGCGGACTGCGGTACGATGATTCTCAGGCGGTCGCGGCGTTGACCCCGTCTGGGAGGGGTCGCGCTCGCCCCGGTACAATGCAAAATCAGGGGGCGCCTGAAAGCTGATCAGCGTGGCTTCTGCCCCACTCGTATTGACCGTGCCATGCACTTCGGGTGACGGAACGTAGGCGAATTCCCCTGCCTTGATGGGCGTGTAGACCTCCCCTTGACGCACAGATACGCCACCCTCAAGCACGATGAAGATGTCTGCCGAGCCATCGTGAAAGTGCTGCGGGAACTCCTCCCCTGGCTGAAAAACAGAATAGTTGAGGGTAATGTCCTGCGCGCCGGTTGAGGGCCCGACCAGGTTGCGCGAATCCCCTTTACCCATCTGAAAGGAGGCTGCTTCTTTAGCCGACAGCAGTGTTGCCATTGGATCCTTCTCCTGGACCTATTGGACAGACCGGAGTCTTTGATTTGGAGATGAGAGCTCCCGCATAGGGATACGTCATGGGCCCGCCAGAGAAACGCGGACGGCCGTTCATAGGTCATCTCCCTATAGTCGAGGAGCTCTTGCCAACAACCTTAGACTTCATAATGCGATCCGTCACTCAAATTGTTGGCGGCGCGTACGGGACGGAAGAGTGTCTGGCGCAGAGGAGGCATCGAGGCCACGAGCTCGGGATCCGGATCCCAGTCGTGCCACTTGCTGTCTACCGTATTATAGCAACTGAAAACTGCCACTCTTGGACTTTCACGGTTGGTCCAAGGACGGGCGCTGTGCGTGAGTGATTCTGTGAAGAAGAGAACGGAGCCCGCAGGGCAAGTGTAGTCGTCCCAGATCGGCGAGTGCTGGTCATGAATCGAATCCGGGGCTGGATAGGCCGATTTGTGGCTTCCGGTCACGAGCAGCGTGCCGTCGCCCTTGGCCACCGGGTTCAGTTCCCAGACGACGCGAGTGAGCCCGGCGTGCGACTTGCCCGGAACACTGTGATAGAAGTGCGTATCGCCCGGAAAGCGAAAGAAGCCGCTGCCGTTATGGGGCCCAAAGTTGCCGTCCCCGGACTCTCGGTAGAACAGGTGAGAGGACTCCATGCGGAAACCGTAACAGTTCTGGCGCGAAAGAGGCGGGAATGCCACAAATTCATTCATGAAGCCGACAACAACGGGATGGTCCGCGAGCCTCTGCAGCGGCCCGCCAAGTGTTGAGCGCTCCTTCTCTGGAATGGATTCAGGTTCATGTTGAAGACGCAGACCGAAGTCGCGCATCTCGGCCGCCTCCTCTTCGGCCAGGACGCCCGGAACGAGTAGCCATCCGCGCGCGTCGAAGAGGTACTTCTGCTCCTGGGTCAGGTCAACCACCGGCAGACCGTCCGCGTTGACGCTGGGAAACTCCTGCGCGCCCAGGTCCAACTGCTGGCCGAGGCTGTGAGCAAAAATGTAGGGCTTATTCTTGGCGTTGTTGTTGGCAGTCATCGGATTCCCAATCCTTTCGGCAGTTTTTGCGAGCAGTGCGCACTTAAACGAGTTGTCGGAGCACTTCATTATCCATTGCTCAAATCATACATTAGACCCGAGTATTCCTAAAGCCCTATTCTTGCGCAAAAGAAGATAATCGATTCGTTGCAAGCCCTGCCGTCCCTCCCCTGGCGAATCCGTAGCTTGTTTCAGGGAAGTACGCGAATCGTGCTTGTATCGAATTCTCCATTTGCCAGAAAGCCGTCTTTGAGAAGCTTCGCGAGGGAAGCGCGTTCAGAAGAAATCGGCGCAAAGAGAGTGGGGCTCGGCAGATTAGCGCTCGATTGCCTCTAACCAAATCCGTGCACCGACATAACCGATCGCACAGCAAAAGTTGCGCCGCGCTTTGCCCTGTTTTCCTCAGTTTCAGGGGATTTTCTTGACATTTGCCGCCCTATCGCTGCGCATGTTACACTCTTGCAGAATCATGGAGGTTGGTCCCGAAAGAGTGACATTCGTTGAAAGTACGTCGTTCTCATTCCGAATGGTAGGCATCTCTAAGAATCCACAATGTTTGGCCGGTTGTCCAATCTGTAAGGAGAAGACGAAATGACGAAACTGACGCGTAGGGAATTTCTGCAACGGACCAGTTTTGTGGCTGCCAGCGGCCTGGTGGCTGCCTGCGCCGCTCCCGCCGCTCCCACTGCTGGCGCAGATGGAGACTCGGCGCCGTCAGAAGAGATGTTGGAACTGCGGGTTGGCGCGATTGCCGGAATCGTAACCGAAGGCCTGCAGGCGCTCGCAGACCGCTACATGGATGTGAACCCAAGTGTGTCCGTTACAATTGATGTGTTGGCAGATGAACAGTATCAGCAGGCCTTTTTGCTCTTCTCCAGTGATGACACGCCAGATGTCTCGTGGTATCAGTGCGTGCCGGCAAATCGTTTCAACGATATGGTGACCAGTCAGATCCTGGTGCCTCTGGACGACCTGTACGAGCAGGAGGGTTGGTTTGACGCCTATCCCGAAGGTATCGTCGATTTCCAGCGGCAGCCAGACGGGCACTTCTATTCGGCAACGAGTTCGGTCGTGTGGACCCCGTACACATACTATAACAAGGAGATTTTCGAGGAGATTGGCGCTTCTCCTCCAGAGACCTGGGACGACCTCTATGAGATGGCGGCGGAATTCCGGGCAGCAGGATACCAAC
Source organism: Caldilineaceae bacterium (assembly GCA_022824685.1). Lineage (GTDB taxonomy): Bacteria > Chloroflexota > Anaerolineae > Caldilineales > Caldilineaceae > Bin5. The sequence continues at coordinate 9,225 of JAJDZJ010000157.1, read as the reverse complement.
CGCTGGCAGTCGACTACAACATGGGAATCCAGAGCCATTTCCATGACGGTATGCAGTTGCGTTCATGGAGCCGCGATCAGTATAACTGCATGCCAATAAAGTGGCGGGCGGACGTTCCCTCATCTTGTGATCAGTATACGTGGACAGACCCAGACTCGATCCGCATCTATGAGTACATTAAGGCGATGGTCGACAACGGAGTCTTCGTTGACGGTGTAACCGGACTCACAGAGTATCAAACCGGAAGGTCCCTGTTTACGTCTGGTAAAACTGCAATGTGGCAGACAGGCTCATGGGACGGAGGATCCGCCGGGCTGTCTCGCGATGTCGAGTTTGAGCTTGGCTACTTCTACTATCCCGAGATTAGGCCAGAGAGAACAGGTAAGGTCGGAGCGTGGGTTCCTGATGGCCTGATAGTTCCAAAGTCGGGACAGAATATCGAGGCATCACTGGAATTTCTTGCATGGACTTACCGCTTGCCTCAGGCTTCGCTCTATGCCCAGACTGCGGGGATACCCCACGGCCGTGCAGACATTCCTAGCGAAGTGTACAGTGAGATTCTCAGCGAAATGCAGTTGCAGTTCCTGGAGGACAACATCGAATTTGGGACGCCCGCCCTCTTTGAAGCCTCTAGCAATCAGCCTTACCAACAGGCAACAGTCAAGTCGGTCGACCAGATGATGGCCGGCGGTCTTACACCGGAAGAGGCCGGGGCTTGGCTGCAGGAGAAGACTGAGGAAATCTACGCCGAGCAGAGCTAGCCAGCGGCGAAAACCGGAAAACTCTTTGCGATGAAGGTTGCTTGTACAGGGAGGTTCGAAAGGGCCTCCCTGTTTTTCGTATGGAGGTGAAACATTGGCAACAGTGAATTCAAGGCAGGGGGAGCGGGCGGCCGGCGGTAGCCGGCTAATTCGCAACTTCAGGAATGCGCTGCCCTGGTATCTGTTCATTGCGCCGGCTTCGCTAATGCTGTTAGCGCTCATGGCCTATCCGCTATTTGACACGCTGCGACTGTCGCTATTCAAGTGGGGCGGGCTTGGGCCGCAGACATTCATCGGGATGAGGAATTTCTCCAAGTTGTTCGGCGATGAAGTTTTCTGGCGCGCTCTGAGCAATAGCTTGATCTTTGCAATTGTCGTGCCCTTTGTCACCGTCTCAATCGGACTCTTCCTAGGCGTGGCAATCAGTCGGCGTATGAAGGGATGGCAGATCTATCGCATTGCATTCTTCATTCCTGTGATGATGTCAGGCGTAGTCGTTGCGACACTGTGGGCAAACATGTTTGAGTATAACCACGGTCTGTTCAACACAGTGCTGAGGGGTATTGGTCTCGAGGGATTGGCCCAGAACTGGTTAGGCGACCGAAATGTTGCGTTGATGAGCGTCATGCTTGTTCCAATCTGGCAGTCAGTAGGCTTTCCGATGATCGTACTCCTCGCGGCGGTAGAGGGCATTCCGCAGGAGATGCACGATGCAGCCACGATGGACGGCGTTAACGAGTGGCAGCGCATATGGGGCTTAATTGTGCCGCTAATCAAACCTGTACTAGCCTCAATAACGATGCTCTCCATCATCGGTGCGATGAAAGTCTTTGACATCGTGCTGGTAATGACGAAAGGCGGCCCGGCATTCAGCACCCAGGTGCTTGGGTACTATCTGTTCGAGACTGCGTTCCGTTCAGGCAATTTCGGCTATGGGTCAGCAATTGCTGTCGTTATGTTCGCCGTCGTCTTTGCCGTCGCCTACGGTTATGTGCGGGGAGTGCGAATTGAGAGCGTTGAGCATTGAACTCCAAGTAATCGATTCGACATAGTCGCGATGAGGTGGCGAGTGTCGACTGGACTATGTGTCCGGGACTGGTAATCTTGTTGAGGAGTAGAGGAAATGGCTGTTGACAAGTTAGCTTCGAGGTCGACTGAAGGCAGCGCACGAGCACACAGGACACCTGGATGGTGGGCCGGAAGCAGTCTGCGCCCGATCATCTATGGACTGCTGGTCGTTGGGGCGCTTGTTCAAGTGTACCCAATATTTTTCCTCTTGATGAACACTCTAAAGACAGATACCCAAATCCTAAACACGCCCTTTAGCTTGCCGACGAGTCTTTCGCTAGCTCCGTTTGTAGACGTTTGGACTGGTGAACGCACCGGGATGTTTTTCGGCAGGTATTTCTTCAATAGTGTCATTGTGCTTGCAGCCACTTTGGTCTTGATGCTGTCGATTTCCTGTTTGTGCGGATACGCGATGGCGCGGGGGCAGTTTCCAGGGAACGGAACCTTACACCAAGCGCTTTTGCTCAGCTTGGCTGTGCCAGCGCACGCCCTCGCCATCCCATTGTACTTTTTCGTGGGCAGCTTGGGCCTCAGAAACAGCCTCTTCGGCTTAACCCTCGTATATGCCGCGCTGGGCGCCCCATTTACAATTATCTTGATGCGCGCTTACTTTATGCATATGCCCGTGGAGTTGGAAGAGGCGGCGCGAATCGATGGATGCGGTAGGCTGGGCGTCTTCCTGCGTATCGTAGTGCCAATCAGTCGCGGCCCAATCGCCGGAATGGCGATCATAAACATAAACTGGATCTGGAGCGAGCTCTTCTTCTCGCTCATACTGATGAATAAGGCTGATGTGCGAACGCTGCCCTTGGCGATCGCGCTGTACAAACCAGCGCCAATGACTGTGGAGACTGTGTTGGGACTGCAGTACGCGGCGATGGCTTTGGCAACGATACCCGTATTGATCCTGTTCTTCCTTTTCCAGAGACAGATAGCCTCAGGCATGACAATGGGGGCGTTCAAGTAAGCGAAAACGAATTTGCCTGTTGCTCGAAGAGTTTGTTCCAGAGGCAATTTGCAGAGGCCTAAAGCAACTTGGGAGAGTGCCTGTCGTAGGGGGTCTCCAGAGAAGCATGTTAGAATTGTAGACTGTTCTAGTCAACTATCCGGAAGAAATCCCTACCTTGAGCCAGATGTCAAGACGATTACTGGATTTGATCAAACCGATTGCCAAGAGGTCCCTTCTGGCTTGGGAGATTCTGGAGTCCGGGGTCAATTTCGACCTGACTTCAGATAGCGTTCTCGCCGATCCCTATCCCACTTATAGACGATTGCGAGAAAAAGACCCGATCCACAGAATGCGGCTGGTAGACGGATGGGCTGTGACTCGCTACGAAGACGTCGAACAGATACTCCTCGACCACCAGCGGTTTTCGAATTGGGGCGCCGGGGCAGGAGATCGAGTGTACACGAGGGACCGCAGTATGCTGGACCTGGATCCGCCCGATCACACGCGGCTTCGCTCGCTTGTTTCCAAAGCGTTTACGCCCCGATCCGTGACTGCGCTGAAACCCCGTATCGAAGAAATCGTGGATGAACTGCTCGACGGCGTTGACGGTGAGAGGCGGTTCGACCTGATCGACAGTTTTGCCTTTCCACTGCCTGTCATCGTAATCGCCGAAATGCTGGGCGTCCCCGCCCAGGATCTGGAACAGTTCAAAGATTGGTCCAATGACATCGTCGTCTCGCTGGAACCCGTCCAGACCAGGGCGCAGAGGGAGCGGTTTCGTCGATCCGAGCAGGAGCTCTACCAGTATTTCGAGGGCATTATTGATCAGAGGCGGCGGGACCCCCAGGACGACCTGGTGAGCGCGCTCCTGGCAGCTGAGGAGGAGGGCGACAGGCTTTCGCACGGCGAGCTTCTTGCCACGCTCCTGCTCTTGTTGGTGGCGGGGAACGAAACGACGCGCAATTTGATCGGAAATGGCATGTTTGCTCTGCTGCGGAATCCAGGGGAACTGAACAGATTGAAAGAGCAGCCCGAACTGATTGACTCGGCAATCGACGAGTTGCTCAGGTATGACAGCCCGGTGCAACTCGACGGACGCACGTTGGTCGAGGACGTGGAGATGGGAGGCAAACGGATGCGCGCGGGCCAGCAGGTTGTCGCTGTTGTCGGCGCCGCCAACAGAGACCCCGCCGCCTTTTCCGAACCCGACCGGTTGGACATTGGCCGCCAGGAAAAGAGCCACATTTCTTTCGGCAGGGGCATCCACTATTGCCTGGGCGCGTCACTGGCGAAGCTTGAGGGGCAAATCGCCTTTGCCAGTCTACTCGAGCGGTTTTCTTCGATTCGACTGGCCGCTGAGCCGCGGCAAAGAAAGCAGGTTGTGCTTCGAGGAGTCGAAGACCTGCTTGTCGAGGTGGCCCGTCCCGTCCAGGTAGGTTCTGCTGGGGCCGAAAAGGCACAAAAGGTTAGCGCAGACTGAGCACCAATCTTGACTTTCCAGATCAGTTAAGTTAGCCTTGAGTCTGATTCAGGCACAGCCGTCATGCCCCGCCAGTTTTGCGAGTCGCGAGAATGATCTCAACGAGTCTTGAATTTGCGAGGAGGAGGCCCGCGGGAAGCGGGTGCAACTTACTGTTTCAGCATTCCTGAGGAGTTGCTGTTGCAGTGCGCCATACTCTTCGCTCGTTTCCCGTTTGCCGCTTCGGATGGTCCGAAGTGGCTTTTTTGTTTTTTGGGTAAGTCTCATCTGCGCGATAAGGCAATGGTCTTCATCATGATGCGGAATTCCAGCGAGAGAGTCCCGGTGCACTCCAGTGTGTACCCGGTGGCAGTGCTGGCTTTGCGGTGATTGTGAGTTGGAATCTTGTGGGAACCGAGTGAGCGCTTCAGACCAAAAAGGAGAGTGTATGACTGTCAGAGGATCTGTCAGAAAGGCGGTTCTCGCCTATTCCGGAGGGCTGGACACGAGTGTGATCGTGCCCTGGCTAAAGAACAACTATGGCTGCGAAGTAGTCTGCTTTTGCGCCAACCTGGGCCAGGAAGAGGAGCTGGACGGGTTGGAGGAAAAGGCGGTCGCCTCAGGGGCAACTCGCTGCTATGTCGAGGATCTGCGCGCCGAATTCCTGACCGACTACGTCTTTCCCACGATGCAGGCAGGAGCGATCTACGAGCGGGACTATCTGCTCGGCACGTCGTTTGCGCGTCCCTTGATCGCCAAGCGGCTGGTGGAAATCGCACAGTTGGAAGGCGCGGACGCCGTTTCGCACGGCGCAACCGGCAAGGGAAACGACCAGGTTCGTTTCGAGCTGACTGTGATGGCGTTGAACCCGAAGCTGAAAATCATTGCGCCATGGCGTGAGTGGGACATTCGGGGCCGATCGGATGCGCTCGACTATGCGGAGGAGCACAATGTTCCGGTCAAAGCATCTGCCGACCGCATTTACAGCCAGGACCGCAATCTCTGGCACCTGAGCAATGAGGGCGGGCCGCTGGAAGACCCCTGGACTGAGCCGCCTGCCGACATGTTCGAATGGACGAGCTCCCCCGAAGATGCCCCCGACAACCCCGGCTATGTGGAAATCTACTTCAGGCGCGGCTTTCCTGAACGCCTGAATGGAGTCGCGATGGGGCCGGTCGAGCTGATGCAGAAACTCAATGAGATTGGCTGCGTCCACGGCATCGGCCGCGTCGACCTGGTGGAGAACCGCCTGGTCGGTATGAAGAGCCGGGGCGTCTACGAAACGCCGGGCGGGACGATCCTGTACAAGGGCCATGCAGCCTTGGAGCAGCTATGCCTGGACAAGGACACGCTGCACTGGAAGCAGCAGGTCGGGCTGCGCTACGCCGAACTGGTCTACAACGGTCTTTGGTTCACGCCCCTGAGAAGGGCCCTGGACGCATTTGTGCAGGAGACGGAGAAGTCAGTTAGCGGGACTGTGCGCCTAAAACTCTATAAAGGCCAGGCGATGCTGGTCGGCCGCAGGTCTCCCCACAGCCTGTACCGAGAGGATTACGTCACATTCGATGAGGACGACGTGTATAACCAGTCCGACGCTGAAGGCTTCATCCGTCTGTTTGGACTTCCTCTCAAAGTGGAAGCCTTGCTTCGAGAGGAGCATCCCGCCGACTCCATGCCGCCCCGGCCCATCGGCGCGGCGCCGGCAGAGGGAGACTGGATCAAAAGAGACTGAACAGCGGCGTCGTCTGGTCGAACGACCCGTTTTCAAATCGAGGGAGCAGGAACCGGGCGACCTGGCGGCATCAAAAACATCTACTTTTACGGAGAAAACTAATGTCAACGAAAGAACATGCTTTTGCGGGACCTTCAGCGCCGCCGATTCCGGTCAAGGGCTTTGAAGCGGCGGGGATCCACTGTGGCGTAAAGCCAACGGGCGCGCTGGACCTGGCGTTGATTGCCAGCCCGACTGCGTGCCGGTCCGCGGCCGTCTTCACTCAGAACGCATTTCCCGCGGCGCCGGTTCTGTATGATCGCGATCTGTTGCGCATGAATCCGGACGGCACGCACGGGGTCGTGATCAACAGCGGCAACGCAAATGCTTGTACGAGCGCGGAGGGCAATGCCAATTCCCGGCGCATGGCAGAGGCTGCGGAGAAGAGCTTGGGAAGCACCGACAATACGGCCTATGTGATGAGCACAGGCGTGATTGGCGTTCAGTTGCCGATCGGTGTGATTGAGGCCGGCATTCCCGAAGTTGCGGCCAAGCTTCGACCAGACGGATGGGAAGAGGCAGCCGAAGCGATCATGACGACGGATGTCTTTCCCAAGTGGGCGTCGGCTCAAGCGGAAGTTGGCGGATCGACTGTGACGGTGACCGGGATCGGCAAGGGGGCAGGCATGATTCATCCCAACATGGCCACGATGTTGGGAACGTTGGCGACAGACGCCTCTATTTCCCAGCCGCTCCTGCAGAAGGCCTTGCGCGCCGCCGTCAACCGCAGCTTCAACCGCATGAGTGTAGACGGTGATACGAGCACGAATGACACTGTACTGGTCATGGCGAATGGCGCCGCCGGGAACGCCGAAATCGTGGACGAAGGCCGCGACTACGATGCTTTCGTGGACGCTTTGACCGAGGCGTCGATGGAGCTCGCGAAACTGATCGTCCGCAACGGGGAGGGCGTGACCAAGTTCGTTACAGTTCAGGTTGAGGGCGCAGTTGACGACGAGGAGGCGCATCAGGTCGCAAACTCAATCGCCAAGAGTCCGCTGGTGAAGACCGCCTTTTTCGGGCACGACGCCAACTGGGGCCGCATCCTGTGCGCGGTGGGTTACTCCGGCGCAAACGTTGACCCGACGAAGGCCCATCTTTTCATCGCAGCAGGACAGCCGGAAGCGGGCAACGCTGAACTGCAGCTGGTTAACGCGGGAACGCCCACAGCGTACGCCGAAGAGGACGCCTCAGCGATCTTTGCGGAAAGTGAAATCAGTGTGCGAGTCTCATTGGGGTTGGGGGACGGGTCGGCTACGGTTTGGACGTGCGACCTGAGCTACGATTACGTGTCTATCAATGCGGAGTATAGAACGTAAGGCAAGAGGTCGGCGGGCGGTGGATGGCCGGCGGAATGAAGCAATTTAGGCTGAACGCGGCAATTCCGGGCCGCTTGGGTCCTGTTCTTCGAAGGAGGGGCTTAAGCGGCCTGCACGCTTAGACTCCCCAGTGCTGGCGGGCCTGCTCCATGGGGACGGTATCGCCCTTCATCCAGGCGTAGTGGGCGATTGGATTTTCGCCGATCCAGCGTTCGTCGACCGGCTCGTCGGCGCGCTGGTAGCGCGTGTCGCAGCTGAGGCGGAAGCGGCCGGTCGTGTTGGAAAGGGAGCCGTGCATGGTGTACATGCCGAAGATAAGGGCGTCGCCCATTTCGAATTCGGCGCTGCGCCATTTGCCGCCGTACGTATCGACCAGCTCTACAGGGTCGTTTGAGAACCAGCCGGTTACCTTGTCACGGTCGACGTCCATTTCACCGTAGGTCTCTTTGATGCGCTCGAACTGGTGGGAACCGGCGAGGATGGCGAGCGGGCCCATTTCGTAGGGCAGGTCGCCGAGAGGCGTCCAGACGGTGAAGACGTTGGTGGTGCCGCGGCCCATGTAGACGATGTCGTAGTGCGCGCCGGTGAAGGCGCCGTTGGGGACGACGCGAAGCCACTTGAAATCGTAAGTCAGGCTGGGTCCGTCGAGGAACTCGGCGAAGAACTGCATCAGCTCGGGCGCTTCGACGACTGAAAGGAACTCGGGCGTGTGTGTGACTGCCTTGGAGCCGCCGTAGAATTTGCCGCGTTTGCCCGCGGCAATGACCCCGTCCATCAGCGGCACACCAGGCGCGAGCTGTTCCGCTAGTTGCAGGTTCTCCAGGACGACGCGGCGGGCTTCCTTTACCTTCCGGCGGTCGTGCAGTCCGCGAATCAGGAGGTAGCCCTCATCCTGGAGGCGATTTCTCAGCGTAGGCATGTCTTCCTTGTCGGCTGTCGAATCGCGCAGCCGGTCGAGATAGCGTCCGCCAATCTCGAGTTCATGTTTCCCCATTGTTAGTTTCATAGGTCGGATTCCGTATCTTGACTTCCAGAATCAGGTCTACTTGAGGCTGCCTGCCGTCAGACCGGCGATGAAGTAGCGCTGAGCAAAAAGGAATATGAGCAATATGGGCAGGATTGAAACAAAGGAGGCTGTGAAGATTAGGTGAAGCGGCACTGGCCTACCCGAGACACCCGAATCCAGCACGGCCAAGAACAGGGGCAGTGTATAGAGCTCCGGCTTATTCAGGTAGATCAATGGTCCCATAAAGGCGTTCCAATGCCCCATAAACGAGAAAATAGCGAGCGCTGCCATGCCGGGCAGGACGACAGGGGCAACGACTCGCCAATAGGAGGCGAACGGGCCGCAGCCATCAATGCGGGCGGCTTCGATCATCTCATCGGGCACGGTAGTCATGTATTGGCGCATCCAAAAGACAGCGAAGGGCGTGGCCAGTCCGGGAATGATCAGTGGGTACCAGGTGTTGATCCACTTGAGCCAGGCCATGATTAAGTAACTGGGAACTAGGCCCACGCTATTGGGAATCATCATTGTCGCCAACATGGAGAGAAACAGCGCGTTGCGCCCTCTGAAACGCAATTTTGCGAACGCAAAACCGGCAAGAGAGGCGAGAAAGACAGTGCCGATCGTGTTGACGACTGCGATGAAAGTGCTATTCAGAAAAGTACGGGTCAGGGAGATGCCGCCGCGAAAGTCGATTTCGTCGGAGTGAATTATACCAGCAATCTCCAAGTAATTGTTGAAGGAGGGGCGAGCAGGCAGGGCAATCGCATCTAAATCTGTAGGCCGATTCAGTTGAAATTGTGGCCAGAAGAAAGCGAGAATAAGTGGAAATCACCCTGCGCTTACTGAATATCGACGGGAAGACGCCGCGGATCAGGCCCTCAGTCGGCGA
>JAJDZJ010000171.1 GCA_022824685.1 Caldilineaceae bacterium | reverse complement strand
AGGCCCTCAGTCGGCGAGATAAGTTAAATTCTCCGTCTACGTGCCATCTTTCGTACATTTCCCTGTGTCTTACCCCGACCTGGAAGAGTATTCGGCTGCATTTCGATGTTCTGACCCAATTTAGATGCAATCGCCCTGCCTTCAGAGCACTTTGCGCACATCTTTTGGGGTTGGTATACTGTTCTGGTTGCGCCGGCGTGCGAGGGCTGGGCCGAAGGCGCTGGTCCGACAAATTTCCGGCCAGCGAAGCGTAATCTCATTTGCCGCTTGGCCCGTCCCCCTTCCAATTCATGATGTCAGGCTCCGGAGAATCTGGATTCTTCAGAGGAGGCCAGTATGTTTCATTCGATTCGGCGAGTATCGCCCATTCTGCTTCTGATCGCTCTGGTTGCGGCCGGCGCTGTTCTTGTTCAGAGCGGGCAACTCGCGACCAGGCTAGGTGTGAATGAAGGCGTTGGCTTCGTCACCGGGGCACAGCCGGGGGCTGTCGAAGCCCAGGTGAGCATACCAACCTATTTCGGTTCCCTTGAGGTTACGACGTCACGCGCTGTAACGCCGGGCGTGGGCGGCGAAGTCATGGACGTTTACGTAGAAGTGGGCGATCTGGTGGAAGAGGGTCAGGAGCTGTTCCGCCTCGATGCTACACAGCTGGAGTGGGCCGTCCAACGAGCTGAAATCGGGCTGGAGCTGGCTCGAATCGCCCTCCTCGAGATAAACGAGCAGTCGTCCGAAAGCGACCTGGCCGTGGCAATGGCCAATTTGGAGCTGGAGAAAACAAACCTGGCGAAGTTGGAGGCAGGTGGCGCCACGGAAGACGAGATGGCCGCCACGCGGGCAAGCGCCGCGGCCGCCTGGGCACGCTATAACGAGCTGCTCGCCGGCCCGACCGAAGCGCGGTTGCAGCAGCTGAGGGCAAACGTTGAGCGTGCAGAACTATCGGTAACACAGGCCCAGCGCGCCTACAATGAGATCGCCTGGCGAGGCGATGTTGGGGGCACACCACAGGCGGCGGCTTTGCAGCGGGTAACAATCGATTTGAACGTAGCGCAAGCGTCCTACAACGAGGCGACCCAGCCAGCGCGCACCTCCGAACTACAGTCCGCTCTCGCCACGGCGCACCGGGCCCAGCACGCGGTGAATGAATTAGAGAAAGGTGTCTCCGAAGTAGATCTGGCCGTGGGCAGGGCAAGGGTCGCGTCAGCCGAAGCAACAGTGCAGCGGATCATGGAACTGACCAACAGCCAGAAATCGGCGGAGCTCCGGGTAAGCCAGGCCCTGGTGGGCCTGGAAGAGTCGCAGCAGCGCAGGGATAAGGCAGTCGTGCGCGCGCCGATGACGGGCGTCGTGCTTTCGCTGACTGCCGAGGAAGGCAAGGTGATCGGTTCCTCTTCGACCTCGGCGGTAATCGGTGATCCTTCATCACTGGAACTGGTCGTTGGGATTCCACAGGACCAGGTGCTGACGATGTCGGTAGGCGATCCTGTGCGGATCACCCGTTACGGCAGCGATGAAATTACGGTTCTGTCCACAATTGCCAAGATTGCGCCCATAAGCTTGCCGGGCAAAGGCAACTCGACTTTCCCCGTAACGATTCGACTGCCAGAAGAGGGCACGGCCCAGTTCAATCCGGGCATTTTCGTTTCGGCAACTTTCGAATAAGCGTTGAGGCCAAAAGGAGTCCGGAAGCCCAGGTCGGCGCCGGACCTGGTTCGGCAGCAGCCAGTATACTCAAGTCCCGCTGCGGCCAGCCGCTCATACTTCTTCTATGGGAACCACTGCGCGGCTGCTTGGCGCCAAAGAAGGCGCAACTGTAGCCCAGGTTCCTATTTGCTTCCAAATTTCCGTCTTGTGCAACCAGGGGAGAACGCATTGACGAGCAGCATTCGAGTGTTGGAGAGAAAATGATGAAGATTCGACTCGTCTTTGGGTTCGCCGCGCTCCTATTTCTGGCGATGGTCCAACCGGGATCAGTACAAGGCAGCAGACTTGAGAGGGAGTCCGCCCAGGCAACGCCCATCACCACTACTGTCCTGGCAGTCGTTCGCAACCAGGGCGCCACGCTCTACGACCGGCCAAACGGCGAAGAAATACAGACCCTGGTGGGCGGCTCACTGATCAGGGCCCGCCTCCGTTCCACCGATCTCCTTTGGGTACTCGTCGAGACTCGGGACGAGACCGAGGGATGGGTCGAAGTGAGAACGCTCCTTGCCGCCGGGCTGGGACGACTTCCCATTGAGGAGCCAACCCCAACAGCGACAAGCACACCTTCGCCGACTCTTCCCCCGACTGCCACGCCTACGCCTTCGCCAACAGTTGAGACAGCCGCCGCGGACGCGATGGAGGCTACCGTGACCGCTACAACTGAAGTCATGGCAGGCGACGCGATGACGGGGACGCCGGAGGCTACCACTACCCCGGATTCGATGGCGGTTTCCACCCCGCAGCCTACTGAGGAGCCGATGCCAGAGTCGACCGCGGAAGCTATGCCAGAAGCGACATCTGAGGCCATGCCGGAAGCGACGCCTACTCCCTTTGAACCTCCTGATGGACCAACTGCGCTGACGCTGACCCGGATTGGCGGCGCGGTCCTTTGGGACGGCGAAGACGGAGCGTTTGTCGCGCATTACAGTGCCGGCTCGCGGTTGACCGCGGCCTTTCGCACGGAGGATAACGAGTGGTATTACGTGTACCACGATGAAGGAGATCACGGTTGGGCGTCAGCAGATGAACTCCTGGTCGTGACGGGCCACCTCCTGGCTGTGAAGGAGTTCGTGATCCCACAGGAGGGGATCGTAGCTGTCGAAGGCACGGAAACGCCTACTGCGACGCCGGAGGCCATGCCTGACACAACGACTACCCCCGAGGCCACCGCGATGCCGGAGGCAACCGCAATGCCTGACGCTACTGCAATGCCCGACGCTACTGCAACACCTGCTCCCCCGCCGCAGAAGGTGATTGTAACGGTCAACAGTTTTGGACAGCGTCTGAATATACGCGCCGGGCCGGGGACCGAATACGACATCGTGGCCAAAGCAGTTGGCGGGGTCACGTTCAATGGCATCGGCCGAACTGAGTCGGGCGATTGGGTCAAGGTTGCCATCGCCGATCTTCCCACCGGCCATGGTTGGGTATCCGCCGCCTTCGTAACGACCGAAGGGCCGTTTGATGAGCTGACCGTTAGCGGGGAGATGGAGGAGGGCGGGCAGTAGGTCCGACGGGGCCCAATCCGCTGTGGCAACTTTTCACGGTGAAGCGCGCGAAATCTTCTGGCGAGGATTCACGCAACGTCGTGACTTGCCGCGCTCCAAAGAGTGCCCAAGCGATCCAGTGATCCGTTTCCGGGATTCACTGGATCGCTCGTCGTTTCAGTCGCTTAACGTGGAACTCTCTCACCAATAGGCTTCCTTCAGTCCAAAGATCCCTGCCCTTGCTTTTGCAGGCGGTCGGCGTCTTGCGGCCTCTGTTTCGCGGGACTCGCCCTTCACCGCCCCCTCCTTTGTCATGTCGCCCTGAGCCTCACGGGCTTGGCGGTCAAACTCCCGCAACTGCATATAGCTTGTGATCAGTCAGCAAACGACAGGGGACGTGCAGACCCTCCTTTGGGGCGCTGGGCAGGAGAGGTGGCGTTGCAGGCTAACTTCGATCCACAGAAGTGAAACCTTCGCCCCTTTTCTGTCGGCGGCCTTTAGTGTGGACCGCGCTCTACTGCAGTTGGCGGTGGTATGCGGGAAGCGCCGGGTGGCGGGATTACGGCGCGGCCAACGGGGGTGGGCGCCCACAAGGGACGCCCCTACAGGGGGCCGCGAGGCACAAGGTGTTCGCGGGGCGACCTGGCAACGGCAGGCCAAAATGGGGACGGGTTTCAGGCATCCCGCGCGCAATAGCGAAGGAAACAACGGCTCGCTTCTCCTGACGCCCAAAGCTGGCCTGCTCCGCTCCAAAAAAAGTACTTTGACAGGGGAATCTGCCTCTTGTATATTTGGGCTCCTACGCAGAAACTCCAACCTTCCCCGTCTCTACACGACAAACGACCCAGCATAACAAGATTCACAGATCGATACAGAAAGGAGCCGAAGAAATGGGGTCATCAGTCAAGATCGGCGTGATAGGCGCAGGGAGCGCAACGTTCTCCTTAGGACTGGTTAAGGATCTGTGTCTTACGGCAAGCCTGAGCGGCAGCCACGTGAGCTTCATGGACGTGGACGCCGAACGCCTGCAGATGATCCACAGGCTCGCCGAACGATATGCGGACGAATTAGGCGCGGACATTACTTTCGACCAGACACTGGACCGCAAGGAGGCAATGCAGGATGCCGACTTCGTGATCAACACGGCCTCGGTCGTAACGTACCGTTCGGGGCTTGAAACGCGCGAATTGATTGAGAAGTTCGGTTACGATTGGGATGGCCCCAGTTCGCTGGAATACTCCTTCTACAATACCTCCTTCATTATGGAGGTTGCCCGCGACATCGAAGAGATCTGCCCAGACGCCTGGCTCATTCAGTCGGGCAATCCGGTCTATGACGGCTGCACTTTGATCGGCCGCGAGACGGACGTCAAGGTGTGCGGTCTGTGCCACGGCTACTACGGCTATCGCGATATTTGCGACATGCTTGAAATCGATCACAACAGGGTAACGTGGCAGGCTCCGGGGTTGAACCACAATATCTGGCTGACGCAGTTTGAGTATGAGGGCAAGGACGCATACCCGCTGATCGACGAATGGATACAGAGCAAGGGTGAGGAATACTGGGTTGATACTGCAGCGGCGAGAAAGATGCCCGCCGGCAAGTCCGGCTGGTCCGAAGAGTTGAGGCGGGCGTGGGAGATCGACCTGTCAAGGGCGGCTGTGCATATGTACAGACTTTACGGCCTGATGCCTCTGGGCGACACCGTCTGGATGAAGTACCTGGGTTGGTGGTACCACAAGGATTTCGCTGCGAAACGCTTCTGGTTTGGGGAGCCCTGGGGTGGTCAGCGTTCGCACCTGTCCTGGCCGATGTATGTGGACAACCAGGAGAGACGAGTGGAACAGATCGCCCGTCTTGCCCAAGACCCGAATGCAAGCCTGGTCGACAACCTGGGAAGAAGCATGACGATCGAGCAACAGGTACCCATCATCGACGCCCTGGTAAACGACAATGAGGGGCAATTCCAGGTCAACGTGCCGAATCGCGGCGCGCTTCCAGGCGTGCCGGACGACATCGCTGTCGAGATTCCCGCGGTTGTGAACAAGGAGGGTATCCACCGCATTTCCGTCGATCCCCTGCCGCCCAAGATCATGCTCACCCAGATCCTTCCCTTGGTCCTTTCGCTGGAGCGCACGCTGCTGGCAATCAAAACAGGGGACAGGTCGCTTCTGCTATGGGAAATTCTGGACGCGAACGAGACGCGTTCCTACGCGCAGGCCGAGGAAGCGCTGGAAGCGATCCTGGGTCAGGAATTCCACAGGGAGATGGACGAGCATTTCCGCTGGCCTTCAGGCTGGGACGCCAACGGCATCGCCAGTACGCCAGTGCAAGACGATCCTGCGCTGCGAGCCAGGGAGGCAATCGCTGCCGACTAAGCCTAACTCTTATCGAACGTCACCTGAGAGAAACGAAATGAAAATCGTCGCGGTAGAAACCATCGTCGTCAGAAACGTCCCGCCGTTTCGCGGTGGGAGCCACTGGCTGTTTGTGCAACTCAGAACGGATGAGGGCATCGTCGGTCTCGGCGAACGTCCATCCGGAAATGCCGTGAACCTTGACGCGCAGGTAGGTCTGATCAGAGATCTGGGGGAGCAGTTCGTCATCGGCGCCAACCCCTTTAACGTGGAAATGCTCTGGCAGACGATTTTTGCTTCGCGGCACGACTACCGCCATCCCGGGCTGGACTTGACGCCCGCCCTGAGCGCGATTGAAATCGCCTGCTGGGACATCATCGGCAAGGCCGTCGGGCAGCCGATCTACAACCTTCTGGGCGGGCGCTGTCACGAACAGTTGCGGGCGTACGCCTATATGCCCACCGAAGGCATATGGGAGGACCCGAAAAAGGCCGGAGAGATCGCCGCAAAACTGGTTGAGGAGGGAAACACGGCCTGCAAGTTCGATCCCTTTACCCCAATCTTTCCGAATCCGCGCGACTTCTCCTTGAAGACCATTCGACACGTCGCCAAAATTTTCCAGGCTATCCGGGACGCGGTGGGCGATGACCTTGAAATCGGCATCGGCACACACGGCCAGTTCAGCACGGCTGGAGCTATCCGCGTCGCCAAGATCCTAGAGGAGTTCGACCCGTTCTGGTTCGAAGAGCCGGTGCCGCCCGAGAATATCGACGAGATGGCCCGTGTGGCCGCTCACACGAGCATTCCCATCGCCACCGGCGAGCGCCTTGTCAGCAAATACGAGTTTGCCCAGCTGCTTGAGAAACAGGCGGCGCAGGTTATTCAGCTGGACGTCGGCCAGTGCGGCGGAATTCTGGAGTCAAAGAAGATCGCGGGGATTGCGGAGGCGCACTACGCCATGATCGCGCCCCACATGTATTGCGGTCCGGTGGCCGCAGCCGCGGCAGTACAACTTGACACTTGCTCACCCAACTTCCTGATCCAGGAGTACAACGGCGGGGCCCTTCACCAGGAGATATTCAAAGAGCCCATCCGCTTTGAGAATGGCTACATAGTCCCGCCTTCCGGACCTGGACTGGGTGTGGAGCTGGACGAGTCTGTCGTCAAGAGACAGTCATAGCCCGGACCGTCTCCAGGAAACAGTCCAATGCAAAGACTGAAAGGAAGGGTGGCCCTGGTCACGGGCGCAGGGAGGGGCCACGGAGAGGCGATCGCGCTCAGGTTCGCGGAGGAAGGAGCCGCGGTCGCGATTTGCGACGTGCTTCCCGCCGATGAGCTGGATGCAAGAGTCGGCGCTCGTATCAGGGCCGCAGGCGGCGCCGCGTTGGCCTGCCAAACCGATGTCTCCGCGGAAGAACAGGTGCGGCGGTTCGTGCGCAGCGCGTTGGACCGCTTCGGCACAGTCGACATCCTGGTAAATGTCGTCGGGATTGCCGGCCCGACAAAGGATGTCTGGGAAATGAGCTTGGCGGAGTGGCAGGAAACCCTGGCGGTGAATCTTGATTCCGCGTTCCTCGGCTGCAAATACGCCTTGCCTGAAATGATACGCAAGCGCCGCGGCCGCATCATCAACTTCAGTTCGGGCACCGGCAAGCAGCCCCTCTCCCATCGGACACCGTACGCGACTTCGAAGATGGGCATCATCGGATTTACCCGGACACTGGCCGCGGACGTGGGCCGCTACAACATCACCGTCAATGCAATCTGTCCTGGCGCTCATGAAGAACGGACAGTCGAATTGGAGCGGGCCCGTGCAGAATACCGTCAGGAGGCCTTCGACGAAGAGGCGGTTCGCACGCGATTCAAGGAGGCCCGGTCGAACGCAATCCTGGCGGGACGGTGGTGCGCAGACGAAGGCTTCGCGGAGAAGGGCGCCGGGTCCGTGGACGCCGCGGCGATCGCCGCATTTCTGGCATCGGACGATGCTGCCAATATGACTGGGCAGGACATCAATTCGGGGGGATGGGTGATGTGGTAAGATCATTGGAACAGCCATCGGCGACAGAAACAGGGGCAGGAGTCTTCTCGGTATGACAGTGACAGATCCGGCGTGCGGCTTTCCGTCGCTGTAATAGGACGGGGAGAAATGAGCACGTGGCAGATGTGAAGCGCGTTGGTCAGAACTGCAGTGGCGAGTGGTAGGGACCCTCTTGACGGGAGCAGTGAAGGTTGGGGATGGAGTGTGTGGCAGGGTGGGACCCTCCCAAAAGCAAGGAGAGGGGGGAAAGGAGCAGGGCAATCGCATCTAAATCTGTAGGCCGATTCAGTTGAAATTGTGGCCAGAAGAAAGCGAGAATAAGTGGAAATCACCCTGCGCTTACTGAATATCGACGGGAAGACGCCGCGGATCAGGCCCTCAGTCGGCGAGA
>JAJDZJ010000110.1 GCA_022824685.1 Caldilineaceae bacterium | reverse complement strand
TCTCGCCGACTGAGGGCCTGATCCGCGGCGTCTTCCCGTCGATATTCAGTAAGCGCAGGGTGATTTCCACTTATTCTCGCTTTCTTCTGGCCACAATTTCAACTGAATCGGCCTACAGATTTAGATGCGATTGCCCTGCTTTCAATGCCTGACGCGCTTTTATGCAGTGATAATATGTGATAAAATTAACAAACAATTTATGCCTGAAAAGTTAAATCGCGCCCCATTCGAGAAGAGCCCCAAACCCGAATGCGCTGCTGCATCGCCACCTGAGCGCACATGACTGTTCCGACGCTGGTCGACAGCCACTGCCACCTGGACATGGAGCAGTTCGATGCCGATCGGGCCGCCGTGCTGGCGCGGGCACAGGCACGCGGTGTCAAGATGATCGTCAATCCCGGCATCGATCTGGCCCACTGCCGGCAGGCGATCGCGCTGGCCGATCGGCACGCGCAGGTGTACGCCGCCGTCGGCATCCACCCCAACAGCAGCGCCGATTTCAGTGAACAGACACTGACACAGCTGCGAGGGCTGGTCGATCATCCCAAGGTGGTCGCAATCGGAGAGATCGGACTCGACTATCACTGGGACACCGTCTCCCGCGAAAAGCAGGCGCAGGCATTTCGAGCGCAGCTTGATCTGGCCGCCGAACTGGGCCTGCCGGTCATCATCCACAACCGGGAAGCCTCGACCGACCTGGCCCGCATCCTGCACGAATGGGTGTCCAGCGCACGAACGCGCATTTCTCCGCTGGCGCAGCGTCCCTTCTGGGGGGTATTGCACGCCTTCTCCGGCGACGCCGCGCTGGCGCAAGCGGCCCGCGACTGGAATTTCGCCATCGGCCTGGGCGGTCCAATCACCTTCAAGAACGCGCATTCATTGCACAACCTGGCGCCGCAGCTGTCCCTGGACCGCCTCATGCTCGAAACCGACGCCCCCTGGCTGGCGCCCCATCCATTGCGAGGCAAGCGCAATGAACCGGCCCATGTGGCCCTGGTGGCCGAAAGATTGGCCGGGCTCCTGTCTGTGCCGGTAGAGGAGATCGCTGCCCGCACCACTGCCGTCGCCCATTCGATCTTTGCCCCGCCGGCTGCGCGCCAAGAGGCCGCAACAGTTGCGATGGCTGCCAATCGCCGCGTGAACGCTCAGTGACACTCTTCCATGGTTGATCACGTTCAAGTCGAACAGCTCACCGATATCGAAGCCGGCCCCCTGGCGCAGGACCTGCCGCCGGCGTTGCCGCGTTCGGGCGCTCTCGACGCCCGCGAGCAGCGCGCGAATGAGTCGTTCCGCCGCGCGCTGCTGACAGCGCAGGACGCAACAGCCCTGCTCGCGCCGGTGCGCGGCGCGCTTGAGCAGGTCGAAGAGAAAATGAAGAGCGTCGAAGCCGACGTGTTCTCGCCCCTGGCCAACGCCTTCCTTGAACTCATCGGCCAGGGCGGAAAACGGTTGCGCCCGGCGCTCGCCCTGCTCGCAGCGGGCCTGCAGCACGGTGTCCACGGGTCCAACAACGCGGACGGACTTTCGGCCGGCCCAGGTCAGGACTGCAACCCGCGCACGCTCATCGCTCTCGCCGCAGCCGTGGAGATGCTGCACACAGCCACGCTCGTCCATGACGATGTCATCGACGGCGCGCTGCTGCGCCGTGACGCGCCCACGCTCAACGCCTCCTGGAGCGCAGGCGCGACCGTTCTCGCCGGTGACTACATGTTCGCCCGCTCCGCCCAGTTCGCCGCAGAAACCGGCAACGTGCGCGTCATTACCATATTCAGCGATACCCTGCGCGTGCTCGTCGACGGTGAAATGCGCCAACTTTCCGACCGCAACGACTTTCGCCAGGACCGCCAGGCCTACTATCAGCGCATCTACGCCAAGACGGCCAGTCTTTACAGCGCCGCCACCGAAGCGGCCGCGGTTCTCGTCGGAATGCCGCCGGACCGGGTCCAGGCACTCAAGTCTTTCGGCTATCAGTTCGGTATGGCATTCCAGATCGTGGATGACATCCTTGACTTTGTCGGCACCGACGCCACGCTGGGCAAACCGGTGGGAAGCGACCTCCGTCAAGGCACCCTGACACTGCCGTTCCTCTACTATCTGCGCGAACTGCCACAGCCGCAGAAACTGGTGAACCGGCTGCTCCTCGCCAGGGAGCGCGCCGAGGAGGGCGACCCCGCCATCCTCTCCGCAACCGTGCAGGAGATCGTTCAGGCCGTGCGCGCCAGCGGCGCAATCGAAGCCGCCCACCAGGAAGCGCTCGGCTTTCTCGACCATGCAGTCCACGACTTGGCTCCCTTCAATGACAACCTCTGCCAGCGATCGCTCCTGGGTCTCTGCGCCTTTGTCGTGCAGCGCAGCAGCTGAACGGTTCCCGCTAGCCGTCAAACAACGGGCATACCCCCGCGCAGCGCCTGGCAGACCGCTCTCCAGCTACAAGTGAATGCAATGCTTCAACGACTTCGCGGCCGGTTGGACAGCGTCCGCAACACGGACGCCCACGGGGGCCAGGCCCTCCCGCATACGAACAGAAAACCGCCTCCGACAGACCTGGTGATCGTGATCATCTCGTGGAACGTCTGGGACCATCTGCGCGCCTGCCTCTCCTCCATCGAACAGCAGAGCGCGCCGCTTGACGAAGGACGCGGTGATAGAGCGAAACGCAGGAGCGGCGCCAGCCCCGCGACTCTTGTGCGCCGCTTCGGGCCGAACGGCGAGGCCACCCTCCAGGTCGTCGTGCTCGACAATGCCAGCGAAGACGCCACAACCTCGCTGCTGCCAAGCCGGTTCCCCTGGGCGCAGACCATCTTCAGCGACGAGAACCTCGGATTCACCGGCGGCAACAACCGCGCGCTGGAAGCGATGGGGTTGGACCCCCTGCCGCACCAGAGCGCAGAAGAGGCAGACCCCAATCGGACCGAAACGGCCCGCCCGGCGAATGCAGGCCGGACGCCTGGCAACGATCAGGCATTGAACCCCTCCTCGCCCCTTACCCCTCCGGCGCGTTTCATCTACTTCCTCAACCCGGACACCGAGCTCTTGCCCGGCAGCCTGTGGGCCCTGTACAACGGCATCAACGAAGACGAAACGGTCGGCGCCATCGGGCCACAGCTTCGCTACACCGACGGCGCGCTGCAGAGCAGCCGTCGTCGTTTTCCCAGCCCCCTTTCCGGCTTCTTCGAGAGCACCTGGCTCGAACAACTGTGGCCGCGCAATCCGTGGACCCGCAGCTATCACCTCGCCGACTGGCCCGCCGAATCCCGCCAGGACGTGGACTGGCTGGTCGGCGCGGCCCTCCTCGTGCGCGGAGAAGCGCTGGCCGCAGTCGGCGGTTTCGACCCCCAGTTCTTCATGTACAGCGAAGAGACCGACCTCTGCCGCCGCATCAAGCGCGCCGGCTGGCGCGTAGTCTATGACCCGGCCGCAATCGTCATCCACGCCGAGGGCCGCAGCAGCGGCCAGGTCAGCGCCCAGCGCCATATCCTCTTCAACCGCAGCAAGGTGCGCTATGCGCGCAAATGGCACGGCCCGATTTGGGCAGAGCTGCTGCGGCGCTATCTGCTTCTCGAATTCCGCCTCCAGATAGCGAGCGAATCAGTCAAAGCCCTCCTGGGCCACAAACGAGAACTGCGCCGCGACCGCGTCGCCGCCTACCGCGACGTGCTGAAGAGCGGGCTGGAGTGAGATTTCCGATGTTACGTCCATCCGACGCAGAACTCCTGCAAATGATCAGCGAGGGCGAAACCGACCGCGTCGAGTTCAAGGAATCCCTGTCTGGAAGCGCCGCTGAGAGAATCCGCGAGGCCATCTGCGCTTTCGCCAACGATCTGCCCGGCCACGGCGCGCCCGGCTTCGCTCTTGTGGGCGTAAACGACGCTGGAACCCTCGCCGGCATTTCGGTCACGGATAGGCTGCTGCAACGGTTGGCCGACATGAAAACAGATGGCAATATCCTGCCGCCGCCTACCCTGGCAGTAGAAAAAAGAACGCTGCAGGGCAAAGAGGTTGCGCTGGTCATCGTGCAACCATCAAACTCGCCGCCTGTCCGCTGCAAAGGATCAATCTGCATTCGCATCGGTCCGCGCCGGGGCATCGCCACAGCGCAAGATGAGCGCATCCTTAACGAGAAGCGGCAGTTTGGAGACCGCCCCTTTGATGCAACTCCGGTTCCCATCGCCGGTCTGCCCGACCTCAACCTGACCCAGTTTGAGAATGAGTATCTGCCTGCGGCCTTTTCTGACGAGATTCTTGCCGCCAATGACCGATCTCTCCGTGAACAGCTTGCCGCGACAAAGATGATAGAATCTGCCCACCAGTCCACAGCGACAGTTCTGGGCCTGCTCACGATTGGCAAGAGTCCACAGGACTTTCTGCCCGGCGCCTACGCGCAGTTTCTCAGAATTGGCGGCGCCGAGTTGGCCGATGATATTCTTGACAGTGAGGACATCGGCGGCGCTGTCCCGGATATTCTGCGCCGACTGGATGAAAAGTTGCGCGCCAATAACCGCACAGAGGTCGACATCACCTCCGGCGATACCGATCAGCGCACGCCGCTCTACCCCATTGAAGCGCTGCAACAGATCACACGCAACGCCATTATGCACAGGACGTATGAGGCGACGAACGCGCCCGTACGCGTCAACTGGTTCAGCGATCGCATCGAAGTCATCAGCCCCGGCGGCCCTTTCGGAACAGTATCCCCGGAGAATTTCGGCCAGCCGGGACTCACCGACTACCGCAACCCCAACCTAGCCGACGCGATGAAAACCTTGGGCTACGTTCAACGTTTCGGTGTTGGAATCGATATCGCCAGGAGACTCTTGGCGCAGGCAGGACATCCGCCTCCAGAGTTTGACGTTTCCGGCAACTATGTGCGGGTGGTGATCTTTGCTGTACGTAGACAGGAGGCTACGGCAAAATGAGCGTCCCTGTCCTGACCTTTTTCAATAACAAGGGCGGCGTTGGCAAGACCTCTCTCGTCTACCATCTCGCCTGGATGCTGTCGGACTTAGGATATCGGGTACTTGCTTGTGACCTGGACCCCCAGGCCAATCTCACCGCTGCCTTCTTGACCGAGGACCGGCTGGAAAAACTGTGGGATGGCAACAACCGCAACACCAGGCAAACCGTCATGCAATGTATCCAGCCACTGACACGAGTTGGCGATATCCAGTGTCCAACCCTTGCCCCGATAACAGCCGGTCTTAATCTGATCCCTGGAGATCTGGCGCTGGCTGGATTCGAAGATGACCTGTCCGAACAGTGGCCTAACTCACTGAGGTCAAGCGATCTGTACCGTCCCTTTCGTGTTTTGACGGCATTCTCAACCGTGATGCAGGATGGCGCCCGGCAGATGCACGCAGACATTGTCCTCGCCGATGTCGGCCCTAACCTGGGCGCAATTAACCGGTCTGCGTTAATTGCAACCGACTATATCATTGTTCCACTGGGCGCGGATCTGTTCTCACTCCAAGGCCTGCGCAATCTCGGCCCTTCTCTGCGTCGCTGGCGAGAAGATTGGAGAAAACGCAATGACAACTGGCAACAGCCCGAATTTGAGTTGCCGCTTGGCAAGATGCAGCCCATCGGATATGTCGTGCAACAGCATGGGGTGCGCCTCAGCCGTCCCGTAAAAGCGTATGACAAGTGGGTGAATCGCATGCCCGAAGAGTACGCCCGCAACTTACTGGATGACACCGAAGGCCCATACGCGACGACGCCAGCGCTGGATGCGCAAAATGCCCTTGCCACTGTCAAGCACTACCGCAGTCTCGTGCCCATGGCGCAGGAAGCGCGCAAACCCATCTTCCACCTGACGACCGCCGACGGCGCAATCGGCAGCCACGCCGTAGCCGCGAATGACGCGCGCCGAGATTTCAGGCAACTCGCCAACAAAATCGCCCAGATCCTCATACCGGACACTGCGCCTGCCTCCTGACCGCTCCGCCGGCAGGGAATACGCATCTGAATTTGTGGACCGATTCAGTTGAAATCGCGGTCAGAACAGTGCGCGAATATGTGGAAAACGCCATCAGATTGCTGAAACGCGAGCAGAAGGCGCTGCGGCGCAGGCCCTCAGTCGCCAAAAACGTTCCGAATGGTCATCTGTGGGATCGGTTTACGGTCATCGGTGTTGGCGGGTGTGAGGTGAACCGCCGGCAAGTCACCTTGGTCTTTGACAATCAGATGGGGTTTTAAGCCATAGAACCACCCCATGCCGCTCTTGCCGCGCGTGGCTATCCCGGCAAAGACTCGGTGGCGACCGATGCGCCGATTATGGTAGACCGCTAAAGGCTATCGCCTGCCTTTACACCAGTGCAGGCTCCGAATCCAGCAGACGCAGAACAACCCCGATCAACTCCGTCACCTTCTCGTCGCTGAACCCGTTGACATCAAACCCGTGGGCGATCGCGTTTCGATATCGCCTCATGTCAGCCAGGTAGTCATAGTCCTCTCGTGAGATAACACCGTGATAGACCGCTTGGTCGAGGACATAACCCGACTGGGTGACGCGTGTGATGGAAACGCCCTCTGCCGCGATCAGTTCCCTGACGGCAGCCTCAAAAGCCGACCAGACAAGCAGGAAAGCAGCCTCACCCAAACCGTGTTCGAGAGCCTTCTCCGCCTCGGCAAGACGTTGGCGTACCTCCTCAACCGCAATAGAACGAGCGCCTTCCGGCGAATCCAGTCTCTCCGGTTCGCCGACCAGGAGAAGCTCAAAACTCCAGCCGGGTTTGTTATGGAGAATTTGCGCCAGTTCACCTGTTTTGGGTGACGCAGCCAGCGAAGCCCGGTATTTCACCTCAATCACCTTCGTTTCACCATCTTTTCGCACGACAAGGTCGGCCAGGAAGCCTGGCAGAAACTCCAGTGGAACGTCTTGCTCCACCTCATAACCTTTGCTGAGGTACTCTGCTACCTTTTTTTCAATGAAATTCCGTTGAACGATTTCTACATCCTTCATCAGGATATCACCCCCTGGTTAGGCGCATGATCCACGAAAATATGCACGAAAGGTGTCGACCTTGCAAGCGCTTCCCCTAAGACAGGCGAGAAAGTCTGAACTTGCAGGTTGTCCTTCAAATCTCTCCTGCGGCAGAGCAAATCGGTTATCCGACTATCATCGGGGAAGACGACCTGCTTCATCGCGTCCAGAATCGGTTTCGGAATGTTGTCTACGTCGAGACGGTCCTCATCGTAAACATGGGATATCGTCACCATGAGCGGCCCGGCTTCGAACGGCGCCCCGACCCATTCTCTCTTTGCGGCGTTTTTGACTTCCTGCCTCCACTCTCGCAATCACGATGATGTCGCTCAACCGATGAGACTTTGTGTGTTCAACACGAGAATCTTCACATTCATCGGAATGTTCAACCAGTGATACGGCCTTTTTGTCCGCTAGGAGTTCCTCAATTGTCTGTTGAAAGGACTCTCAATCGTATCAGATCGTCTCTCTTGCGTCATCCTACCCATCTCTCGATCCCACTCAGATGCGCCTGCCTCCTGACCGCTCCGCCGGGCTTTGCCCGGTCATTATGTCTGGCGCGCGTCATGCCAGCGCCGGCAGGAAGATCTTCCCCTCCCCCCTGATTCTTTCTCTCCCTCCGTCTCTTCGTGTAAGATGCTGCTACACGCGCTGCCAGCGTATTCATTTGCGCGCTTTCCGACAGGAGAATTTTTTGTGGCCCGATTTCAAACCAAACCGATCAGCGGCGCACGCGATTTTCTGCCGCTGGACGTGCTGCGCCGCCAATATGTCATTGACGTGATCGAACGCGTCTACCAAAGCTACGGCTTTGAACCGCTCGACACACCGGTGATGGAACGCTTGGATACCCTGCTCGGCAAGTACGGCGAAGAGGGAGATCAGCTGATCTTCCGCGTCGCGAAGCGCGGCGCCAAGCTGCAACGCGCGCTCGCCGACGCCCCGACCGAAGACGAAATCGCCGACGCCGGCCTGCGCTACGACCTGACCGTGCCGCTCGCCCGCATCGTCGCCGAGTACAGCAACCAGCTCCCCCGTTACTTCAAGCGCTACCATATCGCCCCCGTCTACCGCGCCGACCGCCCCGCCAAGGGCCGTTTCCGCGAGTTCTACCAGTGCGACCTGGACGTCGTCGGCTCCTCCAGCCAGCTTGTCGAAGCCGAGGTCCTCAACGCCGGCGCGCAGGTCCTGCAGGAGTTGGGCTTCCGCGGGCGCGATGCGTCCGGCTTTTTGCTGCGCCTCAACCACCGCGGCGTCCTACGCGGCCTGATGGAGGTGACCGGCGTGCCCCCGGAACTGGAGTCGGACGCGCTGGTCGCCGTCGACAAGCTGGATAAGATCGGCCTGGACGGCGTGGAAAAAGAGTTGCACGCGCGCGGAATCGACCAGACGGCCGCGACAGCCCTGATGGATCTGATGGCTGCCGCGCCGGACGACACGGACGCCGCTCTCTGCTGGCTGGAGCAAAAACTCGCAGGATCAGCCGACGGGGCCCAGGCCCTGTCTGAACTGAAGGAAGTCGTGGTTCTGACGTCGTCAGGCCCGGCAGGCTGCCACATTCGCATCGACCCATACCTGGCGCGCGGCCTCAGCTACTACACCGGGCCAATTTACGAAATCGAGTTCCCGACTCTGAGCGGTTCCGGCGGCGCCGGCGGACGTTACGACAACCTGATCGGCATGTTCAGCAACCGCTCGATTCCCGCCTGCGGCTTCAGCCTGGGCCTGGAACGCATCCTCCTGATCATGGAGGAGCGCGGCCTCTTCCCCCAGAAGCTGGCCGGACAACCCCAGGTCCTGGTCACCAATTTCGACCGCGATACGCTGGCGGCAAACGTCGCGCTGGCCCAAACGCTGCGCCAGGCCGGCCTGCGCGTCGACCACTACCCGGACCTGGACAACCTGGGCCGGCAGTTCAGATATGGCGAGGAGCGCAACATCCCAATTGCCCTCCTGTTGGGCGGGGACGAGTTGGCCGCCGGTACCGTCACCGTCAAAGACTTGACCAGCGGCGAGCAGCAGTCTGTGGCGCAAGAGGATGTGGCCGACCGCCTCCTTGCATGACGCTAACGAGGTGGGCATTGGCGCCCAGAAATTACCTTATTTTGCAATCTGTAAGATATAATCGAACAACCGCCGCACAACAGTATATTCCGCACCTTTTGCGGATCTGCAGTTGTCAATTTTCATACATTTCCTTGAGGAGGAACCGATGAAGCAATCAGTCCTAAGCCGACGTCAATTCCTGCAACTGTCAGCCGGCGTGACCGCCACTTCATTCCTGGCTGCTTGTGTCGCCCCGGCCGCACCCGCAGCCGATACCGGTGATGCGGGAATGGAGACAACGACCATCGACGTGTGGGCCTATCCCCGCACCGAGAACGACGGGGACATCGTTTATGCCCCTCTGAATGAGGGCTTCCATGCTGCCCATCCGGACATCATGGCGGAGGTCGAGGTACAGCCCTGGGGCGGGCGCCGCGAAAAACTCTACGCCGCCGCCGCTGCCGGTGAAGCGCCCGATATCTGGGATGCAACCACCGATACCGTGCCGGCCTATATCACCAAAGACGTAATCCTTGGTCTTGATGACCTTCTCACGGCCGACGACCTGGCCGACTATACCGATGCCGAAGTCGAAGCGGCAAGCCTTGACGGTGTTCTGTACATGCCGCTGATCGAAGCCGAAGTCAATGGCATCGCCTACAACGGCCAGGGCAATCGCATCTAAATCTGTAGGCCGATTCAGTTGAAATTGTGGCCAGAAGAAAGCGAGAATAAGTGGAAATCACCCTGCGCTTACTGAATATCGACGGGAAGACGCCGCGGATCAGGCCCTCAGTCGGCGAGAT
>JAJDZJ010000076.1 GCA_022824685.1 Caldilineaceae bacterium | reverse complement strand
AGGCCCTCAGTCGGCGAGATAAGTTAAATTCTCCGTCTACGTGCCATCTTTCGTACATTTCCCTGTGTCTTACCCCGACCTGGAAGAGTATTCGGCTGCATTTCGATGTTCTGACCCAATTTAGATGCAATCGCCCTGTTCTGATTCATACGACGCTTTGACATCCAGTATCGTTTCCTCGAATGTCTCAGATTTCAGAAAGGACCTGGCACAAAATGAACTACGCATTTATGAGCTTTTCCTGCCCCCAGGCTACCTTCGCGGAGATGCTGGCGCTGGCGGAGCAGTACGGCTACGGCGGCGTTGAGCCGCGCGCGGCCGGCGGCCATCGCCACGGCGTGGAGCTGGAAGCGTCGGCGGAACAGCGCGCGGGCTTCCGCACACAGGCGGCTGACGCCGGCATCGCCATCTGCTGCCTGGCTTCAGGCAACCGCTTTGCCGACCCCGCAGACCGGGACGCGCAGGTGGAAGAAACGCTCCAGTACCTCGACCTGGCCGCAGACATCGGCGCGCCCGCGCTGCGCGTCTTCGGCGGGCGGATCCCGGACGGCGTCAGCCGGGAATCGGCGATCGACGGCGTGGTCGACGCCCTCGCTCGCCTGGCGGAGCGGGCCGCCGACCGCGGCGTCGTCGTCTGCATGGAAACACACGACGACTGGTGCAGCCCCGCCGATGTCGCCGCGGTGATGGAACGGGTCGACCACCCGGCGATCGGCGTCAACTGGGATGCCGCGCATCCGGTGAACAGAGAAGGCTGGACGCTGGTAGACTCCTATAGCACACTGCGGCGCTGGATCCGACATGCCCATATGCACGACGTGCGCATCGCCTCCGAAGGCCTCGACTACGCGGCCTTCGGCACAGGGGATGTCGATCACAAGCAGGTGCTGGCGCTGCTGCGCGGCGGCGGCTACGACGGTTTTCTCAGCGGCGAATGGATCAACTGGGAGCCGCCGGACGTTCATCTGCCGCGCGAGATCGCGACGCTGCGCAGCTACGAACGCGCGCTGACTGAACGGTAGTTTGGTCAGTTTCCTGACTTCAGATTTCGACTCTTGGGAACCCCGCTCGGGCGCGGCGGTTCGCCTGCATCTGTTCCAGCACAGACACCGGGGGAAGAAAAGATGTCCATCCGCTTGCTCGACTTCGATCTCCATATCCTCAACATGCGCAACCGCATGCCCTTCCGCTACGGCATCGTGACCATGACCGCGCTGCCGCATCTCTTTTTGCAGGCGCGGCTCGACGTGGACGGCCAGCAGGCGGACGGGATCGCGGCCGAGGGCCTGGCACCCAAATGGTTCACCAAAGTGCCCGATTCGTCCACGGCCCAGGATATCGCCGAGATGCTCGACGTCGTGCAGGCGGCCTGCCGCCACGCCCAGCAAGCCGGCGCGGCGGACTCGGTCTTTGCGCTGTGGCAGGCCGTCTACCGGGACCAGGAGACGTGGGCCGCGGATACGGACTACCCGCCGCTGCTGTGGGCGTTCGGCGTATCGCTGGTGGAGCGGGCGATCATCGACGGCTTCTGCCGGGCTGCCGGCACGACCTTCGCCCGCGCCGTGCGCGCAAACAGCCTGGGCATGCAGCTGGAGAGCCTGCGCCCGGAGCTGGCCGGGCAGGCGCCGGCGGACCTGCTGCCGGCCAAGCCCCTTGACCGTGTCATCGTGCGCCATACGGTCGGCCTGATCGATCCCCTCACCGACGACGAAATCCCGACCGGGGACCTGGTCGATGACGGACTGCCTCAGTCGCTGGACGCGTCGATCCAGGCCTACGGGTTGACCCACTTCAAGATCAAGATCGGCGGCGACATTGACGAAGACGGGGCGCGGCTGCAACGCATCGCCGCGCTGCTGGACGAGCGCAACGTCGATTACCGGCACACGCTTGACGGCAACGAGACCTATCACAACGTCGACGATTTCCGCGCCCTGTGGGAAGGGCTTTCCGCCGATCCGTCCCTGCGCGGCTTTCTGCAGCGGCTTCTTTTCGTCGAACAGCCCTTCCACCGCGACATCGCACTGAGCCCGGAGGTGGGGACGGCCCTGCTCGCCTGGCGCGAGCGGCCGCCGATCATCATCGACGAATCCGACGGCGAGCTTTCCAGCGCGCCCACAGCCCTGGAGAACGGCTACGTGGGCACGAGCCACAAGAACTGCAAAGGCATCTTCAAAGGCATCGCCAACACCTGCCTCATCCGCAACCGCCAGCGCCAGCAGCCGGATGCGCTGCATATCATCAGCGCCGAGGACCTGTGCAACCTGGGGCCGGTGGCCCTGCTGGAGGACCTGGCCGTGCTGGCGACGCTGGGCATCGAGCACGCCGAGCGCAACGGCCATCACTACTTCGCCGGCCTGTCGATGCTGCCGGACGACATGCAGGCGCAGATCCTGGCTGCGCACGGAGATCTCTACCAGCCGCACACGACCCCGAGCGGACAACGTTTCCCGACGCTGGCGGTAGAAGACGGCGCGGTCCATGTAGGCAGCGTCACGGACGCGCCATTCGGGCCAGAGACCGTTCTGGACCCATCCCGGTTTACGCCGGCGGCCGAATGGGAATTCGCTTCGCTCGGTCTGGATTGAACGCACGGCGCCGGGCTGGCGCGGCGGCGAACAGAAAGACCCGTTTCAGTTGAGGACGCGAAGCCGCAGAAACGCAACTTTAGAGCGGCGTCCGTGTTTTCTCTTGTAGAACATCCTGAGATTTTCACCCTGCTTCCCCTCACCATGCGAGACTGCTCCCCCGCTTTCACGCCTGACGGGAAATAAGCAGAGAAACGCGCTCCCGTACAATGGATTCCCTGACACCGCCATCCACAGCGGAAGAGACTGAATCCCAGGAATCAAACAGCGTTCTGGCGCCGGACACCGCGTGGGATACCGCGACCAAGAGAACGGTTCTGATCGTCCTGCTCGTCGCCGGCGCGCTTATCTTCTGGATCAGCCGCCCGGTCCTGCCGATTCTGATCATGGCAGGGCTTGTCTCCTACTTTCTGATCCCAATTGTTGACCTGTGTGAACGGGTGCGCATTCCCCGCAGCGTAAGCACCATCGTCCTGTACCTGCTCTTCCTGGTTCTGTTAGTGCTGGCCCCCATTCTGCTTGTGCCGATTCTGCTGTCCCAGCTTACGGCGCTCTATTTTGATGTGCCGACAGCGGCGCGAAACTTTCTCCGCTTCCTGCAAGAGTCGGTCGCGGAGCTGCCGACCAGCGGGACCATCCTCGGGCTTGATGTCACGTTTGAAGGGGTGGTGGGCCAGATCCAGCAGACGCTGGCCGATGAGATTGCGGTCGAACGCTTCCTGCCCGGCGCGCAGCAGATTCTGGACTATGTCAACCAGCTTCTGAGCACAGCGACAAACGTGGTGAGCAGCACCGCGACGATCGGCTTGACGGTCGTTGGCAGCATCGTCAATATAGTCGTCTTCCTGCTGCTTCTCTTCTTCATCAGTCTATACTTGACCAAGGACGCGCCCCGCATCCAGCGGTACGTGGAGGGGCTGTTCCCGGTTGAGTACTATTCGGAAGGCGTGGAGTTGATGCGCCGGCTGCGCAACATCTGGAACGCCTTCTTCCGCGGGCAGATCATCCTATCCCTAACGATCGGCGCGGCGACCTATTTTTCGCTGAGCCTGATGGGCATGCGCGGCGCGCTGATCCTGGCGATTCTGGCCGGCGCCCTCGAAATTCTGCCCAATATCGGCCCGATCCTGGCGATGATCCCAGCCGTGATCATCGCTCTGGCGCAGGGGAGCACCACGCTCGAACTGAGCAACCTGAACTTCGCTCTCCTGGTCATCGGCGTCTACTTCGTTATTCAGCAGCTGGAAAATCAGCTTCTCGTGCCGCGCGTGATCGGCACGAGCGTTCATCTGCATCCGGTCGTGGTCGTGTGCGGCGTCGTGGTGGGCGCGAGCTTAGGAGGCATCCTGGGCGCGTTTCTGGCCGCGCCGGTCATCGCCAGCTTGCGGCTGATCGGCAGCTATACCCACGCCAAACTGCTCAACTATCCACCCTTCAGCGAACGGCGCCAGGCCCCGCAGGCGCAGCGCGCCGGTGTCTACCGCAGGGTCGTCGTTTCGGATGCAGAGGATACGGCTGATGTTCCTGAGTTGGAATTGGAAGAAGACGCGCCCGCACGCCCCGCTTCCCAGGCCGCCAATTCACCTGCAGGCGACTAGAGGCAGCGCAGGCGCCGCGCCTGCGTCTCCCGTGCGCTCCCTCCTCATCCTTCACAACCGCACAGAATCCACCAGAGGCAGACTTGCATAGACGTCAAGGGCGAGGGGATCGCGCGCATGCGGCTGCTCGTGAAGCGATGAACGCGCCGCTGTTTCCGATGCCTGCCGGGACTCGCTCCCCTCTGAGGAACCTTGCCGGGCAGAGATGCGCGGCCGTTTGAAGTAGGCCGCGGCGCCGATCATGGCGGCATTGTCCGTACACAGAAAGAGAGGCGGACAGCGCAGCGGCAGGCCGATCGTCGCGAAATGCTGTTCGGCGGTCCGGCGCAACAGCGCATTGGCGCTGACCCCGCCGCAGATACAGACCTGCTTCACGCCAAACTCGGTCGCGGCATCGCCCGCTTTTGCCACCAGGACATCCACCACGGCCATCTGAAACGCGGCCGCAATATCGGCCGCTGTCTGCGCCTGGCGCGCCTCCGTTCCCTCCCGTTCAAGCTGCCGCATCAGGTTGAGGACGGCGGTCTTCAGGCCGGAGAAGCTGAAGTTGAAACGGTGCTCGCCGCGCACGGGCAGGACGGCCGGCCGGGAAGACGCCTGCGAGTCCGGCTGGCGCGCTGCCCGCGGCCGCGGTCGCGTCAGGGGACGGGGGAGATCGAAACGGAGGGCATCCCCGGTTTCCGCGGCCGCCTGAATGGCCGGGCCGCCGGGATAGCCCAGCTCCAGAAGCCGCGCCACCTTGTCGAATGCCTCCCCGGCTGCATCGTCCAGGGTCGCGCCCAAGAGCCGGTAGCGGCCATGCCCCTCCATCAGCACCAGCTCCGTATGCCCGCCGGAAACGATCAGAATCAGCGCCGGGAACTGTTCCGGTGCGCTGCCGCCGCGCTGGCTGCGCGCGGCGTCGGACGCAGTGCCGCATCCGCCTGCGCCGCTCTCTCCGGAGGTTGCCGATTCGGCAGCGGGGGCACTGTCCGTATAGAGCCAGTTGCTGTAGATGTGGCCTTCCAGATGATTCACCGGAATCAGGGGCAGGCCGCTGGCGAAGGCCAGCCCCTTGGCGAAATTGACGCCGACCAGAAGACTGCCGGCAAGGCCTGGGCCGTGGGTGACGGCGATGGCGTCCAGCTCGCGCGCATGCGCGACCGAGGCATCCGCCAGGGCGCCCTCGACCACGGTCTGGATCGCGAGAACGTGCTGGCGGCTGGCGACTTCGGGGTAGACGCCGCCGAAACGCCGGTGGAGCTCAATCTGGCTGGCGACCCGGTTGCTGAGGATGCGGCGCCCGTCGGCCACGACCGCGGCCGCGGTCTCGTCGCAACTGGTTTCGATCGCGAGGATTCGGTATGCAGGCGAGACGCCTGCGTGCGCCGGGCTCATCTGTCTTCGCTCCAAGTTGACGGGCGCGCTGCCCACAGCAACACGAGCAGGCCGACGATGGCCAGTCCAATCAGCGCCACCAATTTGTAGAGGCGATCATCCACCAACAGGGTCAGGCCGCCGAAAAGCGCGCAGAAGGCCCAATAGCCGACCACGATGGTTCGCTCCTCCAGGCCTTTGTCGCGCAGGCGCAGGTGCAGATGATCGCGGCCCCCCTGGCCCACAGACACGCCCCGCCGCAGGCGGCTGTAGATCAGCCACACAACGTCCAGAATCGGCAGCCCGAGAATCAGAAGGACCGTCGCAAGCCTGGCCCCGCCGATGATCCCCAGCGCGGCCAGGGCAAAACCGAGAAAGTAACTGCCGCTGCTGCCCATGAAGACCCGCGCCGGAGCAAAGTTGAAGAACAGAAAGCCCACGCCGACGCCGAGCAGCGCAACCGGCAGAACCGCCACGCTCAGCTGAGGCGGCTTGATGATAAAGATCATATGTATGCTGAGAATCGCGCAGAAAATAACGGTGACGCCGGCGACCAGGCCGTTCAGCCCGTCGAGAAAATTGACGGTGTTCATCATTCCCATGAACCAGAACAGCGTCAACGGGCCGACCAGCCACCAGGGGAATCCATCTGGCCCGAAAAGAAAACCGCTTGCGAACGGATTGTTGACATGCTTGATAAAGATCAGGCCGGCGATGGCAATCAGGCCGGCAACAGCCTGAATTACGTATTGGGGGCCCGAGGAGAATTCGTAGCGGTCATCGAGAAAACCGGCCAGCGCGCAGAAGGCGCCCCCGATCAGCAGAGCGATAAAGCGGCGGCTCTCCTTCGGGTCGTTCTGGGGCGGCAGCCAGGAGGCATCAAGCTGGGGCAGCGCCCCTGCCATGAGCAGAAGGAGCGCGATCACGGTCAGGGTAAAGGCGGCGAAGAGGGCCAGACCGCCGGTGCGCGGCACGACACCGGTGTGTTTGCGCCGCTCGCCAGGGCGATCCACCAGACCGAGCCGGACGCCTAGCCATACGGAGACAGGGGTAAGGATGATGGTGAGGATCAGGCCGGCGAGCAGAATCGAGAGGTAGAACACAGTCATGACCGGATAGGGCTTGGGAGCGGGCGCTCCCAGGGCCTAGGGGCGCATTGAGCCAAGCGTGCGCGGGAAAGCGATCGTCTCCCGCAGGTGCGTCACGCCGCAGATCCAGGCGACGGTCCGCTCCAGGCCCAGGCCGAAACCGCTATGCACAACCGTGCCGTACCGGCGCAGATCGATATACCAGTCAAACGCGGCCATGGGCAGCCCGTGCTCCTCAATGCCGGCGACCAGTTTGTCTACATCGGCCATACGCTCACTGCCGCCGGTGATCTCGCCGTACCCTTCCGGCGCCAGCAGATCGACGCTGCGGCAGACCTCCGGCCGGTCGGGTTCCGGCTCCATGTAGAAGGCCTTCACCTGCGTTGGGTAGTGATGAACAAAGACCGGCTTTTCGAACTGCGCGGCAATATAGGTCTCGTGCGGGCTGCCAAAGTCATCGCCCCACTCGATATGCGGCACCTTGTCCTCGTAACCAGGCACCAGTTCGCCGGCGGCGGCAGCGCGGTTGACCATGTCCACGGCCTCGTCGTAATGGATGCGCGGAAAGCTGGGCGTCACCCGCTCCAGGGCCGAGGTGTCCCGTTCCAGCAGCTTCAGCTCTTCGGCATTTTCCTCCAGGCAGCGCTGGACGATATGGCTGACGAACTGCTCCTCGATCTCCATCAGCCCGTTCAGGTCGCAGAAAGCGATCTCGGGCTCCACCATCCAAAACTCTTGCAGATGGCGGCGCGTCTTGCTCTTTTCCGCGCGAAAAGTCGGGCCGAAGCAGTAGACCTTGCCAAAGGCCAGGATCGTGGCTTCGCTGTAGAGCTGACCGGTCTGGGCCAGATAGGCCGGCTCACCGTGGAAATCGATTTCGAAGAGGGTCGTTGTGCCTTCGGCGGCGTTGGGGGTGAGGATCGGCGTGTCCACGTTGAGGTAGCCGTTGTCGTCCAACCAGTCGCGGATCGCGCGAACGACGGTTGCCCGTACCCGCAATATCGCCCACTGCCGGCTGGAGCGAATCCACAGATGGCGGTTCTTGACGAGAAACTCGACGCCATGCTCTTTGGGCTGAATGGGGTACTCATCCGCGATCTGCGCCGCGTCCAGGGCAGTCACGTCCAGTTCATAGCCGCCGGGGATGCCGGGCGCGCGTGCGTCCGCTTTGACAATGCCGGTAACGCGCAGGCTGCTTTCCTGGGTAAGCGCGCGGGCGAGCTCGAACGTCTCTGCGCTGACATTGCCTTTGAACACAACCGCCTGGCAGACGCCGCTGCCGTCGCGTACTTGCAGAAACTGGAGCCGGCCTTTGCCCGTCTTGCTGTAAAGCCAGCCCTCCAGGGTGACAGCCTCGCCCACATGCGCGGCCATCTGCCGAATCGTGATTACTTTGTCCACGGATCAATCCTCTGTGCTCGTGCGCAGGGGGTTCTATTCACGCTGAGATTCTTCGGCATCGGCGCGGCCCCCATTCGCCGCGTCTTGAGAGAAGCCGGGCTCTTCCTCCGGGCCCCCGCCGTCACTGGCCGCGTCTGCGCTCGGGCTGTCTGCCTCCCCCGCGCCGTTGTCTTCCGATGCCCCGTCGCCGCTCGGGTCGAACCAGGCGTCCAGCTGCTGCCCGATACTCTCCAGAAGATAGTCCATGCCGACCGGCGCGCTGGCGGTGGCGCCGGAAAGGTTCAACGAATGATCGGCCTGGTATTCACCGCCTCCCGCATCTTTGTACGTGGGCCGGATTACGTGGGTGTAAATGTACACGTCGCCCTTGGGCTGGCTCTCCTCTTCGGCGGGAGGCGCCTGCTCCGCTCGCGCACGCGCGCCGCGGCTGCGCCGCCGCGAAGACCGGCGCCGGTTGCCGCGGCGGCGGTTCTGGTTCCTGGAGCGGGCCGGCGGCGCCGGTTGGTCGTCCTCGCTCAGCGCGCCCTGCTCTGCAGCGGGGGCCGCGTCCTGGGCGTCTTTCCGCCGGCGGCGGCGGAAATACCGTCGCTTCCGAGTCCTCCCTCTGCCCTGCTTTTCGGGTTGTTCACTCTCAGCCATGGAACGTCAATTCCTTTCGCAACAGACTGTGATCATTCGCCGCTGCCAACCGTTTGCTGGGCGATCAACTCCCCGCTTGCGTCGCGCAGAACGACGGTGGCGCCGCTTTGCCAGACCGCTGCATCCTGGCCCCAATAGCGGTTGACGCTGTTGTCCTCCCCTGTGCCGGTGTGCAGAAAGATCCAACTGCCGGGCAACAGAAGGGCGCTGCCGAAGGTGTAGAGCGGGCCCCCGTCGCTGCTGAGGGACCAGCCCTGCAGGTCAACGGCGGCGTTGCTGTCGTTGGCGACCTGCACCGACTCTGTGGCCAGCTCGCCGGCATCGTCAATATGCAGTTGCAGGCCCCGCTGCGGCAGACCGACCGCGCTGTTCCCTTGCGCGCCGCCTCCTTGCTGGGAGACGGGAATAATCAGGCGCTGGCCGATAAAGACCAGATTCGGGTCCGTTATGTCGTTTATCTCCATCAGCCGGTCCGGAGAGACACCGAAACGCGCCGCGATGGCTGACAGACTGTCCCCTCGCTTGACGGTATAGATCTCCGTTTCGCCCGGTTCAGGCGAGGGCGCGACCTCGGTCGGGGTGGCAGGGGCGGGAGGTCCCGCCTCCTGGGCCGCCTGCGCATTGCCGGACGCTGGCGTTGCGATCAGAACGGCCGCCGGCGCCGGTGTGGCGGGCACGACCAACTCCTCCGGCCTGGGTCGCCGCTGCTCCGCTATCCAAACAACGGTCACGGCAATCGCCAGACTGACAAAAGCGTTGACAAGGACAAAAAAGACGAGAAGACGGCGATTCATTTAACCGCGATAGCTTGTGGCCAGGGAAACGATGGCCAGTGGATACCACGCGCCACTGGCCACGGCAACATTGTAGCATAGAACGCTGAAAGTATGTACTGAACTGTTATTCTTCTCCTGTGGGCGTTGCCGCGCGAACAGAAAGCGGATGCCCCGAAATTGAAGCAGGATCATCTGCTATTGGCGGTTTGCCCGTACATGGTAGAATAGGCGGGGCAGCTTGGGCTGCGATCCATGTGATTGGGGGGGCTGACGGGACGCATGCGCTTTCACTTTGACAAACCGCCTACCTCCTTGCTTCGTATTGCGTAACAGAAGGCGGGAAGCCCCCATCGTTTTTGCCCGTCGCTGAATGTCCGAACCGTTGCAGGATGCAATGGGCAAACAGAAGGATGCAAAATGCTAAAGAAAATTCTGACCAAGGTTGTCGGTGATCCAAACGAGAAGGAGTTGAAGCGGCTGCAGCCGCTGGTGGAAGAGATCAGCGGGCTCGAAGAACGCTTCGAACGGATGGCCAGCGACGAATTCAAAGAGATGACAAAGGCGTTCCGCCAGCGGATCATCAGCGAAACAACCGAGCTGCGCGATACGCTGGCTGGGGCCGAAGCCGAGTACGCGTCGGTCGCGGGCACCGATGAGCAGCGCTTTGCCCGTATCGAAGTGGAGCGAATCCGCAAAGATCTGCTGGCCGAGGAGCAGGAGATTCTCGACGAGATGATGCCGGAGGCGTTCGCCGCAGTGCGCGAAGCCGCCCGTCGCACCATCGGCCTGCGCCACTACGACGTGCAGTTGGTCGGCGGCGGTGTCCTGCACTCGGGCAAAATCGCGGAGATGAAGACCGGCGAAGGCAAAACGCTGGTGGCGACCCTGCCGCTCTACCTGAACGCGCTGGCCGGACGCGGCGCGCATCTTGTCACGCCAAACGACTATCTTTCCAAGGTGGGTCTGCAGCTGATGGGGCCGGTCTACCAGTTGCTGGGGCTTTCGGCCGCGGTCATTCAGAACAGCGCCGGCAACCCCGATAAGGGCAGCTTCCTCTACGACCCCGAATTCCCCGCAGAGGACGACCGCTTCCAGAACCTGCGCCCGATCACGCGGCAGGAGGCCTACCAGGCGGACATCACCTACGGCACCAACAACGAGTTCGGCTTCGACTACCTGCGCGACAACATGGTGCTGGACAAGGAGCGCCAGTCCCAACGGGAGCTGCATTACGCCATTGTGGACGAGGTCGACAACATCCTGATCGACGAGGCGCGCACCCCGCTGATCATCTCAGGCGAGGCGCAGGAGAGCAGCGACTATTACAGACAGTTCGCGCAGCTTGTGCGCGGCCTGCAGGCCGGCGCGCACTACGAAATCAACGAAAAAGAGAAAGTCGCCACCTTCACCGAAGAGGGCATCGCGGCCGTGGAGAAGAAGCTGGGTCTGGAGAATCTCTACGATCCGGTCAATTTCGAGATGCTCCCCTATCTTGACAACGCGCTGCGGGGGCACGCTCTCTATCACCGCGACAAGGACTACATCATCCGCAGCAACGAGGTGATCATCGTTGACGAGTTCACCGGGCGCCTGATGGAGGGGCGGCGCTACGGCGAGGGCCTGCATCAGGCCATCGAGGCCAAGGAAGGCGTGCGCGTCAAGAAGGAGTCGATGACCCTGGCGACCATCACCTTCCAGAACTTCTTCCGCATGTACAACAAGCTGGCCGGGATGACCGGTACCGCCAAGACGGAAGAGGAGGAGTTCCAGAGCATTTACAACCTCGATGTCGTGGCGGTTCCAACCCACCTGCCGACGATCCGCGAGGATCTTGAAGATGTAATCTATAAGAACCAGCAGGCCAAATTCGGGGCGGTCATCGATGAGATCGACCGCGCCCACAAAGAGGGCCAACCGGTGCTGGTCGGCACGGTCGCGATTGAGACGAGCGAACTGGTCAGCCGCATGCTGCGGCGCCGCGGCATTCCGCATGAGGTGCTGAATGCCAAGAACCACGAGCGCGAGGCAACGATCATCGCGCAGGCAGGGCGGCCCGGCGCGGTCACAATCGCCACCAACATGGCCGGCCGCGGTGTCGACATTCTGCTGGGCGGCAACTATGAGGGCCTCGCCAGAGATCAGCTGCGCAAAGACGGCGTCGACCTGACGGGCATCCCCCAACTGGCGTGGAACCACTGCCTGGAGCTGCTCAAAGGCGGCCAGGACCCCACAGAGACGTATAATACGGCCTGGGCCGCGGTGCTCAAGGCACGATGGGACGAGACGAAGAAGGACCAGGATATGGTGAAGGCTGGGGGCGGCCTGTATGTCGTCGGCACGGAACGCCACGAGGCGCGGCGCATCGATAACCAGCTGCGCGGCCGCTCCGGCCGTTTGGGCGACCCGGGCGCCAGCCGCTTCTACCTCAGCCTGGATGACGACCTGGTGCGGCGCTTCGGCGGCGACCGCGTGACCGGCGTCATGGACCGGCTCGGCCTGGAGGACGATCAGCCGATCAAGCACAATATGATCAGCAAGGCGATCGAAAACGCGCAGACCCGGGTGGAGGGCCACAACTTCGACATCCGCAAGCACGTGCTGAAATACGACGAGGTCGTCAATGAGCAGCGGGAGACAATCTACATGCAGCGGAGGCGGCTGCTGAACGAACTGTCGCTCAAGCCCGCCATCCAGGAGATGATCACCGACGAGATCGACGCGGTTGTGCAGGGACACACCGCCAATCGCTTTGAAGAGGAGTGGAACGTGGAAGAGTTGCTGTTGGCGTTGCGCACGGTCTTCCCCTTTCCCCAGGACTTTGACGCGGCCCAATGGCAGGAGCTGGACGCCGACGCCATCACAGACCAGGCAGCCGCTGTCGCGCATGAAACCTATGACGAAAAGGAGTGTGAGATCGACGCCGACATGCTGCGCGATGCCGAACGCCAGATCATGCTGCGCGCGGTGGACCACCGCTGGGTCCGCCATCTGACCGATCTGGACAGGCTGCGCGAAGGGATCGGCCTGCAGGCGATCGCGCAGGTAGATCCGCTGGTCGCCTACAAACGCGAAGCCTTTGCCATGTATCAGGAGCTGATGAACGACATCCGCTCCGATATTGTGACCACGGTGATGACTTTGCAGGTGCAGAAGGCGCCGACGCTGCCGGCGCCGATTGCGCGCAATATCCAGACAAACCGGCAGGACACGCCGCAACAGCGCACCGTCCGCAACACTAACAACCGGCCCAAACGCAACGACCCCTGCTGGTGCGGCAGCGGCAAGAAGTATAAGGTCTGCCACATGAGGGCCGACGCGAAGCAGGACGGGGCCCGCGTGCGCCAGGTGGCGTAGCTACCCGGCCTGGACGGGCCGCGCCTGCCAACCGCGACGGCTGCGAAGGGGCAAGAGGAAGGGGCGCAGCACGATGCCCAAGGTCAACCCGACGATCATGGTCTGGGCCCGCGAGACGGCCGGTCTTTCCCTGGAAGAAGCAGCCAAAAAGCTGGATTTCCGCGACAGTTCCAGATCCTCTGCAGTAGAAAAGCTGGCTCGTATCGAGCGCGGCCAGAAAGGGCCGACCCGTCCCCAACTGGTCAAAATGGCGGGCCAGTACTGCCGCACAAGAGCGACCGGGGGGGTGGACTTCCGCACCGGCTGGAGAGGGCGGTCGTAACATCCTCCCCCAATCCCCTACCGCGCCGCCACCCGCATCAGCACAGCCCGCCGCCGCCAGATCACGGTCTGGTTCAGCAGCTGCCCCCGGATCCAGCGCTCAACCTGCGCCACCTCTTCAGGCTGCATCCCTTCCGCCAGCCGCTCAGAATAGGATTTGCGCTCGCCCAGCGCCGGGCCAAACCAGCGCCGGAGGTGCGCATCGGTAATGCGCAGATCGGTGTCGGTGTCGATCCGCGCCATCGAAACGCGCCCGGCCCGCGCCGCCCCGGGGAAAGCGGCCGAAAGCGCGGCCTGCAACGTCTCCTCATCCCAGTTGACCAGCCCGTCGGCGGCATCCGCGTAGATCGCCTCCTCGGCCGCGACCAGCCGCTCGGCCAGCCCAGGCTGCAGCATAGAGTGGTCCGCCAGGGCGTAGATTCTCTGCGTATGTCGCGGTATCGTCTCGGCCAGGGCAAGCCAGCCGTCCACAGCGAGAAGCTCGCCCAGATGCGCCAGCGCAGCCTCTTTATCCGCGCAGCCGAGCAGCGCGTTGCGGCCGACGATCGCATCAAAACGGACCTCTTCTCCGCCGAGCAGCTGCCCCACCTCCGCCGGCCCGCCTTGCAGCACAGCCGGCCGCTCGACTTCGTCCAGGTTGCGCGCCTGCTCCTGCAGCGCCTGCCGGTCCGCCTCGTTGAACGCCAACGCGTAGACGCCGCCTTCCGGCGCGCGCCGCAGCGCCTCCCACGTCAGCAGCCCGCTGCCGGCATTCACATCCAGCACAACGCTGTGCCGCTCAATCGGCCCGCCGTCCAGAATACGGTCCCGCAGCGCCGCAGTCGCTTCGCCGGATTGCGCAATCGTGCGCTGGAGCCAGCGATCGCGGGCGGACCCGTCGGGCGCGAATGTCAGGATCTCCGGCGGCGCGCCAAACCCCTCCAGCATGGCGGCCAGCTGCGCCTCGCGACGCTGGGTGACCGCGACGCCGATCCTCGCCTCATATCCCTGGCCCGTCGGCTCATAGAACACCTTGCCCTGGAGCGCGCCGGGAAGATACTGCTGCGCCACCCAGTGGTCCCGGTAAGCGTGGGGATAGAGGTAGCCGGCCCCATGCCCGAACCCTTCGCTGTCGCGGTTGGCGTCGCGCAGATGATTGGGAACATTCGAATCAGGCTCCTTGCTCACAGCCTCGAGCGCGTCAAAAAACGCCA
Source organism: Caldilineaceae bacterium (assembly GCA_022824685.1). Taxonomy (GTDB): domain Bacteria; phylum Chloroflexota; class Anaerolineae; order Caldilineales; family Caldilineaceae; genus Bin5. Next base: position 6,991 of record JAJDZJ010000076.1, on the reverse strand, counting down.
GAATTGAATTGGACTTTTCCGCGGTCGCCAGAAAGAGCGCGGCCTGCGCCAGCGGAAAGTTCCCTTCCGGCAGCCCGACGCGGTCAAAAGCCTCGGCGCAGGCGCTGACCACCTGAACGGCCTGGGGATCGGCCAGGCCCACATCTTCGCTGGCCAGGATCAACATGCGCCGGAAAATATAACGCGGCTCCTCGCCGGCGTAGATCATCTTTGCCAGCCAGTACAGCGCCGCATCCGGGTCGCTGCCGCGCAAGCTCTTGATGAAGGCGCTGATCGTATCGAAGTGATAGTCGCCCTCCTTGTCATACAGCACCGCCCGGCGTTGAATCGACTCCTCGGCGATGGCGAGTGTGATCCGAACGACGCCGTCCGGCTCGGCCTCAGTGGTTTCGACGGCCAGCTCCAGCGCATTCAGCACGGCGCGGGCGTCGCCGTTCGCAATCGAGACCAGATGCTCGATCGCCGCCTCGTCGATCTCAACGCGCCGGCCGCCGTACCCGCGTTCAGGCGCGCTGAGCGCGGTCTGAATGATCTGGCGCAGATGCTGTTCGGCCAGGGCCTTGAGCTGAAAGATGCGGCTGCGGCTGACAAGCGCCTTGTTGACTTCAAAATAGGGGTTTTCAGTGGTGGCGCCGATGAAGGTGACCGTGCCGTTTTCCACCCAGGGCAGCAGCGCGTCCTGCTGCGCCTTGTTGAAGCGGTGCACCTCGTCTACGAAGAGGATCGTCCCCTGATCGTGGAGCGCCCACCGCTCCTGCGCCTCCGCCACGGTCGCCCGTATGTCTTTCACGCCGGCCAACACAGCGTTCAGCGCGGTGAAGTGCGCCGCCGTGGTGTTGGCGATCACCTGCGCCAGCGTCGTTTTGCCGGTCCCGGGCGGGCCGTAGAAGATCAGGCTGCTCAGCCGGTCGGCCTGAATCGCCCGCCGCAGCAGCCGGCCGGGGCCCAGAATCGCTTCCTGGCCGATGAACTCATCGAGTGTGCGGGGCCGCATGCGCGCGGCCAGGGGCGCATTGGCGTCGATCCGTTCGGCGCGAGCCTGCGCAAACAGGTCCTCCGCCGGCTTGCGCCCTTGTGTATAAGTCACCACGACGAAACCGACCTCCTGCTGGCGGGGTCCAGGCAGCTCTCCCGCGGCCTGCTCACTGAATCCCGGAGAAGGGACACTAAGAAGATGTCTGAGAAGGGTAAATCAGGCGCCAGGCGGCGTGCCATGAGACGAATCATAGCGATAGATAAAGGTGGCACGGCTTGCGGACAGTCGTTCATAGTCGTTGCAAAGGCGCCGATTGAGGCCGAGTCAGGCGAAAGTACGTTCCAAGTAGCTTCGCACATGTGCCGGTGTATGGCCAGTCTTGACTGCCTGGCTGTCGATACTGCCCGCGGTTGGATGCTTGCGACGCCCGATGTGAATGGCATTAACCACCAGACGCATATCCAGGCTGCGGGGTAGATGCATCTGGAGACGGAAGAGGGTGCCCACACGGGGCGCCCCTACAGGGCAGGCAGCCCGATCGCGCACGTGCGCAGCGCATCCGACTTGACGCCGGATCTTGGTGTAACTACAATAATATCATTACAACAGAGACGATCCGCTCGCGGCGACGGGGGAGCCGGGCGAATTGTCAGTTCGCGCAAAGCGACCCGCCGTGAAAGGAAGGCGTATGAAGAAGGAGAGTTCTGAGTTGACGGAGAAGCAGCGCGCTACGCTCAAGGCGCTGGAAGAGTTGCCCGACGACCGGATCGACACGAGCGACATCCCCGAGGCGCTAGACTGGTCTAACGCCCGGCGGGGTGTCTTCTACCGTCCGGTCAAGCAGCAGATCACGCTGCGGCTCGACGCGGACGTTGTTGCATGGTTCAAGGCTCGCGCCGAGGGCGGCCGCGGCTACCAGACCGACATCAACCGCGCCCTGCGGCGGCACGTTGAGCGCTGCGAAAGAGAGATGACCGCATGACAGACTGGGAATCGTGCAAGGCTGTCGAACGGAACCCGGATAAACTCGGAGGGGTCTGGGTGTTTCAAGGCACGCGTGTGCCTGTGTCCGCTCTGTTTGAGAATCTTCGTGACGGCGCTACCGTTGAACAGCTTCTGGCGTGGTTTCCCGGTGTAGAAGGATGGATGGTCGAAGCTGCGCTGGAGCATGAAGTGAAAGCCTTGACAGCGCCAGTTCATTCATGAAGATTCTATTTGATCAGGGGCTGGCGTCCCCTTGCTTGCGAGTCACGCCCAACAGCTTGGCTTGCTCCCATGTGGATAAACCGGCCACATGTGGGGAAAATCGGGATAAATGGGGATAAGTTCGGGGATAACCCTAAAAAAAGTGGATAAACCATACTCATAACTCGATCTTCCTTTTGCCCCCATTTTGCGTGCGTTATCCCCGCCTGGGCACAACTTGGGGAGATTTTCTATATCTTGTGTCGAGCATTTGTTCGGCGGATTCCTCTCTCCCAAACTTTCCTGCGCTGCCCTCTGAATTATCCTCACCCGAAACCCGCTCCTCTGGCATCCGCGCCACTACATACAGACGCTGCCGCATTCTATCACTATATGTAGCTGCTAGGTGTCACATATCCCCATTTCCCCAGTCCCTACGAAGTAAGACTAAAAGAAATAAAAAAAAGAAAGGGAGAAAAGGAATATAATATCCAACTCCTCAGACCCAACCTGTCCAGCCCTCTAAACACGGGAAACGGATCTTTTTTCTCGCTCCTGACGCCTCTTCAGTTCACGCGGCCTGTGCTCCGTCATCCCAACATTCCGGCTTGGCAACCAGAAGACCGCTCACACCTCCACAGGCACTCTTAAGTCAAAGGGCGCGGCCAACGAACCTGTCTCTCACTTCTCTCGCCTCGCTCCTTGCTGTTTTGCATCCTTCAGAATGGACTCCGGCGGAACGTGAGGCAACGGATTCGAATACCCGCCCCAGCCGTCGACAACAACATAGGGAACAACGCGGATGCCAAAGTGGAAATGCTGTTCCGGTTCCGGCTTTTGACTGTAGTAGCCAAGTAGCTCACCCCGCTCCACACGCTGTCCGGCATCGACGACGAACTGTTGAAAACGAGTATACAGAGACTCGCCCCATGGATGGGAGACGCGCACAAAGCGGCCGTACCGTTCGCGGTCGTTGCCGATCGCCGTGATGATGCCGCCGTCCGCCGCAATGATTCTGTCGCTGGGCGGCATCTCAAAGTCGATGCCATTATGTCCGAGCAGCGCCTTTGCGCCTACGACGAAGCGCCGGTAATATTCCGGGCGCGCGCCCCATTTCTGAACGACGCGCCGCCGGCCCTCAAATGGCGCCGTCAGGTAGACGCCTTCCGGTTCGTAACAGCCGTTTTCGATTGCGCCTCGAATAAAGTCCAAAGACATCGGCAGGGCGTGGACTTACCACTGGTCAGGCCGCTGTTTAGGCATGATGTTGGCGACTGAAGGATCCGGGTCTTGGGCCGGCAGAGTCGGAGTCCCTACACGACAAACTTATGTCGTATTTGCGTTTCAGATTCGACATCTATTCTGCAAAAAGGTATACTTACCGAATGCGCCCTTTTTTGCGGGACACAACAGATCCGGTCTTGCGAGGACTGCAAATAGTATAGTTGCGCCCGTGGAATTGACAAAAGAAAATCACGACAAGGATGGGACGGGTCGATGCCAATTTATGAAATTGTCTGCAAAGATTGCGGGAATCAGTACGAACGCATCGTGTCATTTTCCAGCACCGATCTTCCAGCCTGTCCGGCTTGCAGTTCAGCTGATGTCACCCGGCTTCTGAGCAAGCCTGCCATTCATTTCAAGGGCAGTGGATGGTACATTACCGATAGCAAAGAGGAGGACAAGAAGAAGAAGGCCGCGGCGCAGAAGACAGATTCCAATGGCTCCGGGCCGGAAAAAGCCAAAGAGAGTGAATCGAAGGGCGAGGCCAAGAGCGAAACCAAGCCCGAAGCGGAAGCGAGCTCAACGAGCGAAAAAAGCGCCGCCAAAGAAGGGTAGCATTTGGCCGTTTTGACAGCGGCTGCCGCGGCCAGAGAGACGGGCCCGCTTGCCTGCGCCGCATGACTGAAATCCTATCGCGCAAACAGCGGCGCGGCAGCGCAAAGAGCCACGCCGGTCTATCAACACCCTTGCACATTCAGTAAGGGTGTTTTTGCACTTTTCAGGCAACGACGAAAGGGCTGATTCCCAGGGAACAGTGAGGGCCGCCGCCGACTGTGTCAGGAAGCCGCTTCCAGCTTATCCGCCAGGAGGGAAGCGAGGAAGGTGCGTTCCTGGTCGCCGTCGAAGAGGATATTGATCCGCTTGTCCGCGCCTTCGCCGCGCATGTCCGTGATCACACCGTCACCGAAATGCGTGTGGACAATGCGCTGCCCGCAAGCGAGCTGCGCCAGCGTGCGCTGCTGCGACCGGGTCGGCTGCGGCGTTTTCACTGCAGCCGCCTCCTGCAAGGTTGTCGCTATGTTCGCTTCCCGGTCCCGCCAGGCTTCCGCCAGCGTGCCAACCGTCTGATCCGGATTCCTGGAAAGGGTGAAACGCAGCTGGTTGGCGCTTTGCACCGCCGCGGCCAGCGCATCCATGGCGGCGCTCTTCTCCTGGCCGCTGCGGCCATCCAGCGCTGTCAGACGGCTGGCCCGGCTCAGCACAGACAGAAACCGGTCCATCTGCTTGACCGGGTCGCCAAACGGGTCGATCACAGCCAGCTGAATGCCATAGATCCGGCACAGCTCTTCACGCGTCTGGTCGCGCTGTTTCTCCTCCAGCAGTTCCCAATCGCCGCGGCGGCGCCGTCCCTTGCCCGTCAGGCCGGAGAACCGCACCGCGACACCGACCGGCTGGCACAGATAGTCCAGCTTCAACCGGCGGCGGGTGGCAGGGTTGACCAGCCAGTCCGGGCTGACATTGGACTGCAGGTCGGCGTTATCGAAGACACGCGCGAAGATCTCGCGCCAGGCGTTCACTGATAGATACGCGGAGGACATGGGATTTCTGCCTTGGAAGCGTAAGGTTGAGCGTCTTTCGTGAGCGTGCGAGCGCCGGCCGAAAGGCGCCGCCTGAAAATTGTACTGAGAAGAAAATATATTGTACAGAACCGTATCCGCAGGACAAAAAACAGCAAGCGTTCACCAGGATCATCATACGGCGCCATGACGAATTCGGACGGCCGCAGCGCAGATGCACAAAACGGCTCGGGCGGTGTGCGGGCCCTGGATAGCAAAGGGATTGCCAGCGCGGCCACGCTGGTCATCCTGCTGTTCATCCTCAGCCGGGGAACGGGCCTGCTGCGAGAGATGATCATCGGCGCGCGCTTCGGCACGTCTGCCGATCTGGACGCCTACCTGGCCGCCTTCCGCATCCCGGACCTGCTCTTCCAGCTCGTGGCCGGCGGGGCGCTGGGCAGCGCCTTTATCCCCACCTTCGCCGCCGCCTGGACAGAGGACAGCCAGCAACGGGCGTGGCTGCTGTTCAGCCGCGTCCTGAATCTGTTGACCCTGTTCCTCGTCCTGCTGTGCGGGCTGGCGACGCTCTTTGCCGAACCCCTCGTCGCCGCCGTGATCGCGCCGGGCTTTTCCGCCGATCAGCAACAGTTGACCGCCTCGCTGATGCGCTGGATGCTCGCGAGCACGGTCGTCTTCGGCGCCAGCGGCCTGATCATGGGCGCGCTCAACGCGGTGCAGCACTTTCTGCTGCCGGCCGTCGCGCCCGTTCTCTACAACTGCGCCATCATCGGCGGCGCCTGGCTGCTCGCGCCGGCCATCGGCATCCACGGCCTTGTGATCGGCGTGGCCGCCGGCGCCGTTCTGCATCTGCTCGTGCAGTTGCCGGCGCTGCTACGCCAGAAGGTGCGCTACCGCTTCAGCTTCCGCGCCGGCGACGCGCAGGTGCGGGAGGTGGCGCGGCTGATGGGGCCGCGCGTGCTCGGCCTGCTCTTCGTCCAGCTCAACTTTCTGGTCAACACCATCCTGGCCAGCCGTCTACCGGACGGCAGCCTCAGCGCCCTCAACTACGCCTGGCTGCTGATGCTGCTGCCGCAGGGTATCTTTGCCCAGGCCGTGGCGACCGTTGCCTTTCCCACCTTCTCGGCCCAGGCCGCAGCAGGCAACCGCGGCCAGCTGCTGGAAACGCTCTCCGGCCTGCTGCGGCTGATCCTCTTCCTGTCGATACCGGCTGCGTTCCTGCTTTTTGTGCTGGATGAGCCGCTCGTCGAGCTTCTCTTCCAGCGGGGCCGCTTCGACGCCGCCAGCACGCAGGCGGTCGCCTACGCGCTGCGTTTCTATGCCCTCGGGCTGGTCGCCCATGCCGTGGTCGAGATCGTGGTGCGCGTCTTTTACGCGCTCCACGACACCGCCACGCCGGTGGTCGCCGGCGTCGCCACCATGGCGCTAAACATTCTCCTCAGCCTGGCCCTGATTGGCCGCCTGAGCTATGGCGGCCTCGCCCTGGCCAACAGCATCGCCACCGCGCTGGAGATGCTCGCGCTGCTGATTCTGCTGGGGCGCAAGGTGCGCGCTTACAACCAAGAGACAGGGCAGGCGGCAGAGCGGACAGCGGCTGTACAGGGCCTGCCCGTGCGCCAGCTGCTGACGAGCGGCGGGCGCTCCTTGCTGGCATCCGCTGCCATGGCGGGCGTAATCCTCCTTGGCTTGGAGCTTCTACCCGACGGCAGCGCCGTCTTCGGGATTCCCGCCGGCTGGGTCGCGGCCGTCGCCGGAGCCGGGCTTGGCGTTCTCGTCTATGCGCTTGCCAGTTATCTTCTGGGCAGCGCCGAGATCCGGCAACTGGCCGCCCTGGCGCGCAGACGCGCGCAAACGCAGGGCTAATCGAACGCGAACACAGGCGTATGCAACCGCCAGGGCAATCGCATCTAAATCTGTAGGCCGATTCAGTTGAAATTGTGGCCAGAAGAAAGCGAGAATAAGTGGAAATCACCCTGCGCTTACTGAATATCGACGGGAAGACGCCGCGGATCAGGCCCTCAGTCGGCGAGAT